>NZ_LSIW01000113.1:0-86942 GCF_001556435.1 Streptococcus sp. CCH5-D3 | reverse complement strand
CCATTAGTATACCAAATTTATTTGACTTGTTCACACCTAAATCATAAACTGTCCAATTTTTGTCATAATCGGAAAATGACTGATTATACTTATATATTCGTTGTTTTTCCAAAAAAATGGAAAATAAAGTAAAAACACGACAGCTTTAAATGCCATCATGTTTCATTTTTGAACCTTTTATCAATGTCCTACATCTGAATATGAAATGTAGTATCGTTGACCATCCTTAACAAAACTATACCAGTTTCCATCAGGTAAAATTTCATATTTGTCCCAATCAACATCCCCTGCAGGAAGTTTAGAAACAGCTCCACTGTCTTTATCTGGCGCAGCATAGACAGGTGTTTCCGCATCAAGTGTCAATGTTCCAGAAGTAGCTGTCCAAGCACCTTGACCACCTTCAACTTGAGAAGCTGGTGTTGCTGCTTCAGCCACTTGTCCGCCATCTGTAGTACCTACTTGAGCTTGTTCTTGAGAAGAAGCCTTAGGTGCTACTGCTGAGGCCTGATTGTCATTTTCTTCATTTGAAACTGCTGAAGTTGATGATTGAGCTGATTTCTTATCCTTCTTAACAACTTTACTTGAGCTTGAAGATGATTTCTTGACCGTCTTGGCTGGGCTACTACTTGTGCTAACACGCGCCGACTCATGACTATTAAACTTAGTCACCAAAAAGACAGCAAGGATAACTACAATTAGAGCTGATAGAATACCAATGAGTTTACTTGTATTTTTCATGAGTGAGATTCCTTTTCTGATAATTTACCAGGTTATTATAATACAAATACAGCTAAATTTTTCATTGAAGTCATAAACAGTCGTTTTTTCGTCATAATCAGAAAATAACATTTTAAAACAAAAATACTATGTACATCAAACTGCCATGTTTTTTGGAACAAGCATCTTAGCAACAATCTCTTTTTGTTTAGCTTTTGAAACCAAGCATGACTCTCCGTTTTCAAAATAAATAACACCTAACTCTTTGTCCAATCTCACAATGTTTTCGGGATTTACAACAAATGATTTATGGCATTTATACAGTCTGCAATCTTGTTTCACAATTTTTGACAATTGACCATAGAACTCAATTTGCTCTTCTGTTGTATGAAGAATCACCTTATGAACTGTTGGAGATGTTTCAAAATAGAGTATCTTATGAAAAGGAACTTGTATAGTTGCATTCTTTGTATCTATAGTAAAAGCACACTCTATTTGGCTCAGACCATTTTTAGAAAGTGCTAATCCAATGTCAGAAATAATCCTATCTTCATATTCAATATCAGGCAAATTCTTGTCAATAAAATCAAGTGCAGCTAAGCGATACTGAAAAGTTGATGGTAAGAGTTCGGGATGTGCTGTGATGAAAACAATACTAGCATAAGGATCTCGCTTACGTATCTGTTGAGCAACCAATATTCCCCCTTCGATATCACTATCAGATCCAATATCTAGAAAAAATAGTAAGTGCGAACCCCTTTCCGTAATACACTCTAATAATTGATTGGGTTTATCGTATAAATCGACCTTCCCAATTCTTAAAATATATATTTGTTTAGACTTATGGATAGCATCCTCAAGACGAACTTGTTGAAAATAATCTTCTTCTAAAACAAAAATATCTAACATAATTGAACACCTCTAATTACAACATCCTTATTCTATAACTTAAGATGCTAGTTACTCATAGAACGAATCCTATACTTTCACCTTGATTTTACAACTTTCGCTAATTTACAGCAAATGTTTCTAAAGCATATTGAACAATATATTGATTCAACTCTTGAAACTAAAAAAACACCACCCTCAAAAGAGAGTGATGTTACAACTCTTAAGAAATATCCACATAGCGTCTTGCACCGCTATAAGTCATATAAGATAACCATGTGTGTCCATCGGCTGTAAGGACCTTGTCATAGCGAACGGACATGCCTTTATCATAGTAAGCTAACTCTGGACTAGCAACACTTGGTTGAGCTTTGATAGAGCTAGGTTTGGTAAAGGTATAAGTGCCAGTTGCAGCTAGACTTGGACTTGCTGGTTGAGCAACTGCTGTTGCCTTACCATCAATAGCAACATAACGTCGGTTACCTCCATGGCTAACATAAGAGAGCCATGTATGACCATCTGCAGTCACCAATCTGTCATAGTTAACGGACATACCAGCATCATAGTAGGCCAACTCTGGACTAGCTACACTTGGTTCTGCTTTAATGCTAGAGCGTTCTTTGAAAGTATAGGTACCAGATGATGGTGTGCTTGGTTGAACAGGTTGTTCTACAGGTTTAGTCACACTCGTTGGTGCGATAGCCACATAGAAACGATGTCCTGAATAGCTGAGGTAAGAAAGCCATGTATAGCCGTCATTATTGACAACCTTGTCATAGTTGACTGACATGCCTGAATCATAGTAGCTAACATCTGGGTTGGCTACCAAAGGTTGAGTCTTGATACCAGTTCGAGCGGTAAAGGTGTATGAACCTGAAGCTGGAAGGTTGTGGCGGGTTGCATTTTGAACTGGAACAGTTGTGCTAGTGCCACCGATACCTACCATTTTACCATCTTGAACATAGTAGAGATGAACAATGTATTCGCCTGCTTCGGCCTTATGGTCGCTAACATTGATGCGAACCTTGTAGCTACCATCACTTTGTCTGTCAGCTTGGTGCCATACAAGATCATCTTGGCCGTCTTTAGTTGTCCAAACTGGAACACTCACACCTTGGATAGCCTTGTCACCACCAGAAACATTAGTGATATGAACGTCGAAACCAAGGTTAGAGAGATTTTCAATATTGATAGTGCCACTTGGTTTGCTTTCTTGTTGAGCAAGTTTAGCCACGGCAACATAACGGCGGTTGCCATTGTAGCTGAGGTAAGAAAGCCATTGGTAACCATCACCACTGACAATCTTGTCGTAGTTGACTGACATGCCAGCATCGTAGTAGGCCAACTCTGGACTTGCCACACGAGGTTCTGCCTTGATGCTAGAACGTTCTTTGAAGGTGTAAGTTCCTGCATCAGGAAGGCTATAGCTAGTAGTCGTATGAGTTTCTTCAACTTTGGCAGGAACTGTGTAAGTTGTGCCACCCACACCAACTAATTTACCATTAGTTTCAACATAGTAAAGATGAACATTGTAGAGACCACGTTCATTCTTGTGGTCAGTTAGACTGACGTTAACCTTGTAGTTACCATTGTTAAGACGAGTCGCATTGTACCAGATGATGTCATCTTGACCATTCTTTTCAGACCAGATTGGAACAGATACCCCAAGGACACCGTTTTGATCTGAAACATTACTGATAACCACACTAAAGTCACCATTATCATGGCTTTCAATAGCAATATCCCCTCTTGGTTTAGCTACAGCCTCTGCTGCACCACCTAGATCGACGTAACGACGAGTACCATTGTATGACACATAAGAAATCCAACGGTGGTTGTCAGCAAGCAAAGATCTATCGTAGTTGACTGACATACCTGGATCAAAATTGAACTCAGTCTTAGCAGTCAAGCTAGGTTGGTTCTTCACATCTGCAGGTTTAGTGAAGTAATAAGTACCACGTTCAGGGATGGTTTCATCTCTAGTCGCTTCAGTGTTGCTACTAGTATTTTCAGCCTTCAAAGCTGCGATATCAGCGTAGTAGCGTTCATAATCGTAACCAATGTAAGAAATCCATTGGTGATTATCTCTCTTCAAGACCTTATCATAGATAACATGGTCACCTGCACTAAAGACGAAGGTAGGTTTGATATCCATGATTGGTGCAGTACGAATTTCTGTTGTGCGACGGAAATAATAGGTACCGTTTGATGGAATATCAAGAGAACCATCAGCAGTCACTGGACCATCCACACCAGGTTGAGGAGTATCCACAGCTTCACGGTCAGTAACTCTAGCTTCTGCTACTTCTGAAGTTGCTGAACGGTTAGTCTCACTTGCTACTTCAGAGCTAGCTACTGATGACACTTCAGAACGTGGGCTAGCCACTTCTGATCTAGAAACAGTAGCAACAGCAGATGCAGAATGAGCAACCTCTGCCGGTACTTCCAAAGAAGCAGCCTCGCTAGCCACTACACTATTAGCTTCAGAAGAGGCAACCTCACTGCTAGCAAGCTTAGGTCTTGGCGCTTCAGATCTTGAAGCTGGTTGATTGAGGACATCGGTAACAGCTTCTGAAGTTGCCTGGTCGATTTGAAGTGGTTCAGAATTATTTACAAAAACTTCATAATCCTTGCTGGTACTCGTGCTGTTGGCTTGTTCCTGAGCCAAAGCATGTCCACCAAGCATCAAGCTCGCACCAATCAAGACTGATGCAGCTCCAAAAGAATATTTACGAATTGAGTAACGTTGACGTTCCTTAACAACATATGCCTTTCTCATTTTGATCACTCTCACTTTCTAGGCTGTTTGATAAACATTGGAACCGTTTTCATATTTCTATTATACCCCTTTGGAATATTTTTTACAATTATTTCAATATTATTACTAAAGTTTTTAAAGAAAAAAGATAGGATTTTCATCCTACCTTTTCAAGTTACTTTTATTGTATCACATCTTAGAGCTGTTCTGCTACTGCTGAAAGAAGATCTTGGATACCATTGGCATCGCTACCACCGGCCATGGCCATATCTGGTTTACCACCACCACGACCTGATACGATTGGTGCAAGAACCTTGATAACATTACCAGCGTGAACATCTTTAGACTTGCTTGCTACAAGAACATTAACTTTTTCGCCAATGTGAGCTGCAAGGACAAGGACGTCAGAGTAGTCTGCTTGTTTCCATTGGTCCGCGAAGGTACGAAGGGCACCTGCATCAGAAACTTCTACTTGGCTAGCAATGTAACGAACACCGTTAGCTTCTTTAACATCTTTGAAGACGTCACCAGCTGCAGCTGCAGCTGCCTTTTCTTTAAGCGCAGCATTTTCTTTTTGAAGGGCATGCAATTGCTCTTGAAGGCTGGCAACCTTGTTAGGCACTTCTTTCAATTGTGGTGCCTTAAGTGTTGCTGCGATTGCTTTGAGGGCATCTTCTTCTTCACGGTAAGCAAGGTAAGCTTCACGTGATGTCACTGCCAAGATACGACGTGTTCCTGAACCGATACCTTCTTCTTTGACAATCTTGAACATACCGATTTCAGCAGTGTTGGCAACGTGCGTACCACCACAAAGCTCAACAGAGTAATCACCGATTGAAACGACACGAACATTCTTACCATATTTTTCACCAAAGAGGGCCATAGCTCCCATTGATTTAGCAGTGTCAATGTCTGTTTCAATAGTTGTTACTGGAGTAGCTTTCCAGATTTCTTCGTTAACTTGTTCTTCGATAGCACGCAATTCTTCTGGAGTTACAGCCTCAAAGTGAGTGAAGTCGAAACGCAAGAATTCTTGTTCATTAAGAGAACCGGCTTGAACAGCATGATCACCGACGATGTTATGAAGGGCAGCGTGCAAGAGGTGAGTCGCTGTGTGGTTCTTCATGACACGGTGACGACGTGTGTGGTCAATTTCAAGTTTGTAGTTAGCTCCTACAACAAGTTCACCCTCAACTTCAACAGTGTGAAGCGCTTGTCCATTTGGTGCACGTTGAACATCAACCACACGTGCAACGACTGTACCAGCTGCATCTGAGATCGTACCGTGGTCTGCTACTTGTCCACCCATTTCAGCGTAGAATGGTGTTTGTTCAAAGACAAGGAGTGCTTGACCAGAGTTAACACTATCATGACGAGCATCGTCAGCAACGATGACGCTCAAACGGCTTTCGGCAGTTTCCGCTTCATACAAGAACTCAGATGGTTCAGTGATGTTGGCAAGGGTTTCATTTTGCATACCCATAGAACCACCTTTAACCACGCTAGCACGCGCACGTTCTTGTTGTTCTTTCATGGCAGCTTTGAAGCCTTCATGGTCAATCTTGAAGCCTTCATCTTCAGCCAACTCTTCTGTCAATTCCACTGGGAATCCATAAGTATCGTAAAGTTTAAAGATGTCTTTACCTTCAAGCGTATCTTTACCAGATTTCTTAAGGTTAGCAAGAAGCTCGTCAAGCATGCTTGAACCTGCATCGATGGTACGTGCAAAAGTTTCTTCTTCACGTTTAACGATTTTTTCGATAAAGTCTTTCTTCTCAAGAACTTCTGGGTAATAGCTTTCCATGATTTGACCAACAGTTGGAACAAGTTTGTACAAGAAAGCATCAGAAATGCCAAGACGACGGCCGTGCATTACGGCACGACGGAGAAGACGACGAAGGACATAACCACGACCTTCATTACCTGGAAGGGCACCGTCACCAATGGCAAATGCCAATGAACGGATGTGGTCAGCGATGACCTTGAAGCTCATTGTGTCACCATCTGGATCATAAGTTTTACCAGACATTTTTTCGATTTCACGAATGATAGGCATGAAGAGGTCAGTTTCAAAGTTTGTTTTAGCCCCTTGCATTACAGCTACAAGACGTTCAAGACCTGCGCCCGTATCAATGTTTTTATTAGGAAGTTCTTTGTATTCTGAACGTGGAACAGCTGGATCTGCGTTGAATTGTGACAAAACGATGTTCCAAATTTCAATGTAACGATCGTTTTCAATATCTTCTTCAAGCAAACGGATACCAATATTATCAGGGTCAAAGTCTTCGCCACGGTCAAAGAAGATTTCAGTATCTGGTCCTGAAGGTCCAGCACCGATTTCCCAGAAGTTATCTTCAATTGGAATCAAATGACTTGGTTCAACACCGCAGGCAATCCAACGGTTGTATGAATCTTTATCATCTGGATAGTAAGTCATGTAAAGTTTGTCTTTTGGAAAATCAAACCACTCTGGGCTTGTCAAAAGCTCATAACCCCACTCAATAGCTTCATCACGGAAGTAGTCACCAACTGAGAAGTTACCAAGCATTTCAAACATTGTATGGTGACGAGCTGTCTTACCAACGTTTTCGATATCGTTAGTACGGATAGCCTTTTGTGAGTTAGTGATACGTGGATTTTCAGGAATTACTGAGCCATCAAAGTATTTTTTCAAAGTGGCAACCCCTGAGTTAATCCAAAGAAGGGTTGGGTCGTTAACTGGAACCAAGTTAGCTGATGGTTCAACAGCGTGACCTTTTGATTTCCAGAAATCAAGCCACATTTGACGAATTTGTGCTGAAGTAAGTTGTTTCATTGTTTCTCCTTAATCAATTGTTTCTTATTTTGAGCTATTCTCGAGCATTTCCACATAGTCAATAGCGACACATAGGGAAATGGCTAAATCGGCATAAGTATTTTCATAAACGGTAACAGTATAGGTCGATGTTAGATGGAAGAGTTCCTTTTGAATCCTAGCAACTACCTGATTTTGACTATTAAGCAGTTGAAAATCCAGGTCCCAAATATTCCCCTCTATTCGCAAGCCAAGATTATCGACATCATACTTATCACGAAGAAAGGTTAATTTTTTACGAATGTAAAAACTCGAACCATCCTGTAAATCCACCGTAAATTTGGGTAAGAGACTAATAGGCTCCTTGGTGATATGACTGATCTCACGACCATTCTCGCCAAAAATCGTAAAGGTCTTTGGAATCTTAAAAAAGGATCCTTCGACCTGGTAGGCAACTCTACCTTGATCATCCTTGATATCAAAGCGTTCACCACCCAATCGAAACTTCTGTTTGACAAAATAGGTTTTCATACGCTACCTCCAATATTGTCATACATTTCATTCAGAAAATACCCAAAGAATAAAAGACAAGACCACTAAACGAAGGGCGACGTGAACCGCGGTACCACCTTCATTCAATGAACTTGTCATTCTTATTTGTCTTTAATTGTGAACTTTGAGTAGCAAGTAACCAGATTCGTCCATGGCTCGCAGCGACCGCCATTTTTCTGTATCAGAAGCGATGATTACCAATCTCAAAGGGAAGGCTAAAAATGTCATGATATTAGAACTTTCAGCCACTCTCCATTTTAACGTGTTTTAGGTCTTAGGTCAAGCTGATAATAGCATTATCAACTCTATCTTGTGATTTATTTGCTAGAGCTTGATGATGAACTTGATGAAGCCCCAGAACCAGTCACATACTGGTCAAGAATTGCGCTAAAGGCCTTGTCTACAACTTTAACATTATATTTCTTAAGGACCTTAGCAATCACTGAGTTAGTAAAGTTAGTATCAGATTTCTTACCATTGATGATAACCTTAGTCAAATCATCCTTATAGTTTTTCCAATCTGCATTTTTCTCAGATTTTGAAACAGTTTTGACGATGTAGTAAGTCGCAGCACCAGTTGAGCTGTTTGAAACAGTCACCACGTCAGAAACGGCATTAGCATCTTGTTTGAAGGCTGCTGTCAAAACATCTGCTGGGAAGTCTTGAGAAGCTGAGTTAACTGTCTTAGAAGTCACTTCCAAGCTGTTATCTTTAGCTACTTGTGAGAAATCTGCTCCTTCTGCCTTAGCTTCAGAGTCTACTTTATCTGCCACTGCTTTATCAGTAGTTGAAACCACTTGCACCTCTGTATTTGGTGTGTAGTTATCATAGGCAGCCTTGTAATTTGCTTCCGTCAAATCTTTTTGTGCGGCTTGGTTAACAGCATACTCAACCAATTTTTGTGTACGGATTTGATTACGGTATGACTCTTCTGTTTGACCATAGGCTGCAAGTACTTGTGAGAATTGATCTCCGTATTGTTCTGAAGCTTGCTTATAAGCTTTGTCAACGTCTTCTTTGCTGACCTTGCTACCATATTCTTTTTCAAGAGCCTTTTGCAAAGTTGCACTCAAAACACTTTGTTGTGTTTGGCTGCTACCTTTAAGTGAATCAAAAACATCACCAACAGTAACAGTATCACCTTTCATAGATACCAAAGTTGTTTCTTCAGTTGTTTTGTTACCTAGAGAAACATACATAGCACCTGCACCAACGAGAGCTGAAACAGCTACAAGGGCAAGACCTCCAAGGAAGCGACCACCTGAGCTTGGTTTACCAGCATCACGTGTCTTTTTAGTTTTAGCACGTTTTGCTTTTTCTTTCGCTTTTTCACTGGCGAGGGCGATGCTTTCCTCTTCTTCTTTTTGGCGATCAAGATGCTCTTGTTCTGCGTCTTTGTCTGCTACAACCTCTTCAACAGTTTCTTCTGTTGACTCAAGGTTTTCATTTTCTTTAGCCATTCTATTTACTCCTTAAATTGTCAATATCTTTGTTATTATACCACACTTACTTAAATAATGCTTAATCTGGCAAGATAATATTTTCAGAATTTTTCCGAAGCATAAGAAGTCCGTCACTCATAGGTACCAAACTAGCAGTCAAACCAGGGTTATCTAAGGTCGCATCAAAAAGACGATGCAAACCACGGTAAATCGTACGCTGACCACGACGAACCTCCATGATGTCTTTGGCAATATCCCCCCCTTGGAAGATATCATCAAAGACAATGACACCACCTACCTTGAGACGTTTTAGGATTTCAGGCAGAAAGACGATATATTTAGACTTGGCTGAGTCCATAAAGACAAAATCATAATCAGTGTCCAAATCTTGCAAAACTTCTGCTGCATCACCTTCAACTAAGGTAATTTGTTTGCGACTGTCATACTTGGCTAGATTTTCCTTGGCAAAGCCAATCATTTCTTCATTACGATCAACCGTCGTAATCTGAGCATCAGGGGCGTACTCAGCCATAAGAAGAGCTGAAAAACCAATAGCAGTTCCTACCTCAAGGATTTTCTTAGGCTGCAAGATCTGTAACAAAAATCGGAAATAAGCAACAACTTCGTGCTGGATAATTGGAATATTTTCCTTACGAGCAAAGGCCTCCAGCTCAGCCAAATGCCCTTTATTTTCCTGAAGATGCGTTCGCATGTAATCCACGATATCCTTGTTTACTACTGGGCGACGCATGTTGTGATTTGCGTTTTTACTATATGATTTAACCATGTGTTTTATTATATAAAAAATCCCTAGCGAGTGCTAGAGATTTTTCTTATCTATAACTCAAATCCTCATCATTAGACTACTTGACGAATAACCTTCTTTTTCAAGAGGTAAGCAATAACTAAAGCTACCACGTAAAGAGCAATGAAAACAAGCAAGGTCATCTGGTAAGATTTTGTCAATTCATAGGTTACCGACAGGAGCATTGGTCCCACCAAGGCTGCCATAGCCCAGGCAGTCAGAATATAACCATGAAGGGTAGCCAATTCCTTTGCCCCAAAGATATCGCTAAGGTAGGGAGGAATCAAGGAGAATCCTGCCCCGTAGCAAGTCATCAGAACAGCCATCGCAACCACAAAGACAAGTGGAACTTGCAGGACAATTAGGAGGATAGCCATAACGATATTAACCGCAAAGAGGAGGATAAAGGTCTTCGGACGCCCAATATAATCCGACAAGCCTGCCCACAGAAGGCGACCAAAACCATTAAAGATTCCCATAACACCGACAACAACTGCTGCTGATTCCGCTGACATCCCAACCATATCTTGAGCCATTGGAGAAATAGCAGAGACAAGGGCTAAGCCACATGAAATATTGATAAACAAGATAAGCCATAACCAGTAGAAAGTTGACGATTTCAGAGCTTCATTAGCCGTAACCCCTTTGCTCAAATCAGCAGCCTGACAGTTTGGACTCTTGTCAGCCAACAGTTGTGCTTCCTCTAAGCTTGGTCGTTTAATGAATTGTGAGACAAAAAGCATCACAATAAAATAAACAACTCCCAAGATATAAAAGGTCTGCTCAACACCACGTGCCTGAATCAGATATTGGGCAATAGGGCTGGTCAAGAGCGATGCAAAGCCAAAGCCCATAATGGCAAGACCAGTCGCAAGCCCACGCTTGTCAGGAAACCACTTAATGATGGTTGAAACAGGCGTAATATACCCCACACCCAGTCCTAGACCACCAAGAATACCGTAACCAAGATAAAGTATCCACAGCTCTCCCTGAGCAATGGCAACTCCTGTTAGAATGTTACCTCCGGCATAGAGAACAGCCGACATACTTCCAGTCACTCTAGGACCAAATTTTTCAACCAAACGTCCCATGAAGGCTGCAGAAAGACCAAGACAAAAGATGGCCAATGAAAAGGCAAAAGAAACTGAAGATTGATCCCAGCCAGTCTGGGCCATAATAGGATTACGATAGATACTCCAAGCATAGGTAGACCCCAACATAAGATGGAGTAAGACACCACACGTTGCTACAAGATAACGATTGGTTGTTTTCACAAAAACCTACTTTCTATTTCTGAACACTGTTCACTTATCAATTATAAAACGTTAGGTTTTTAGTCTATCATGAATATAAACAAGGAGCTATAAATATGCTCATTAGTAATTTTCCGTAGCAATCAGGACTTGTATGCTGTAAACGTTCGTTTTTTAGATGTAAAAAGAACCACTCTTATCTAGAATGATTCTCTCATATAGTATAATGACTTTTTTAAGAAAGGTGAACACCTTTTTCAACCAAGGCTTCCAATTCAACGAGACGGTCTTCAAAAACTTTGAAGGCAGCATCCAAGTAGTCGGTATTGGTCATATCAACGCCAGCTTTCTTGATAACTTCCAAAGGATAATCTGAGCTTCCCGCCTTAAGGTAAGTAAGGTAAGCTTCTTTATCCTCCTCAGTACCGTGAACAATTTTTTCAGCTAAGTAGCTTGCTGCTGCAAACCCTGTAGCGTATTGGTAGACATAGTAATTCATGTAGAAATGCGGAATACGTTCCCACTCAAACTGAATTTCGTAGTTATCTTCAGCTTTAAGGTTATAGTATTTCTCATTGAGGTCTGCGTAAAGTTTATTCATGAAGTCAGCTGTCAAGATTTGACCAGAGGCATCTGCTTCATGGATAGCATGTTCAAACTCAGCAAATTGGGTTTGACGGAAGACAGTTCCCTTGAAACCATCCAAATAGTGGTTAAGAATAGCAAAACGTGTCTTGTCGTCTTTAACTTCTTTAAGAAGTGTTTCTGTCAAGATATTTTCATTAGTTGTAGACGCAATTTCCGCCAAGAAGATTGGGTAATCTCCATAAACATATGGTTGTGTCTGACGTGTGAACGTTGAATGCAAGCTGTGGCCAGTCTCGTGAACCAAGGTAAAGAGATTGTCCAGAGTGTCTTGCCAGTTCAAAAGCATGAAAGCATTTGTATCATAGGCACCACCTGAGTAGGCACCTGAGCGTTTTCCTTTGTTAGGGTGAACGTCAATCCAACGTTCCGTAAAGGCTGCATGAACCCCTTTACTATACTCTTCACCAAAGATTGCCAAGACTTCTTCTGCTTTCCTGAGGGATTCTTCATAAGTAAGAGCAGTTTCAGTCTCAGAAAGTGGTGTGTAGACGTCATACATCTTAAGCTCATCAAGCCCCAAGACCTTCTTACGCAAATCAAGGTAACGGTGCAAAAGTGGCAAATGCTTATTCACTGATTCCAAGAGTGAGTCATAAACACTCTCTGGAATAAAATTAGCCGCAAGTGCTGCATGACGTGCCGAATTATAGTGACGAACTTTGGCTTGGTAATTGTGAACCTTAACAACGCCTTGAAGTGTTTGTGCATAGGTATGTTGGAACTGCTCGTAAGTACCGTACATCGCTTCATAAGCACCCTTACGAATGTCACGGTCCTTAGATTCCATGAGGGTGATAAAGTTACCATGTGTCAACTCAACCACATCCCCTTGGCCATCTGATACCCATGGGAAGAGGATATCAGCATTATCCAAGACATTAAAGGTATCCGTTGGACCGTTGAAAATATCACCGGCTGCTGCCAAGAGTTCTTCAGCTTCTTGAGAAAGAACGTGATCCTTGTTTGCCAAGAGGCGTTCGAAATAGTGGTCATAAAGTCCAAGCCCTGGTTCCTCTGTTTTGAAGGCTGTTAACTTTTCAGCATCCAAGGCCATAAACTCAGGCTCAAAGTAAGCAAAGGCTTCACTCAACTGTGAATAAAGGTTTGAGGCCTTTGCTTGGTACTCTTGATACAGACCTACTGTTGTGTCTTGGTCATTTTTCATTGACGCATAGACATAGATTTTCTCCAAGCGACGCATAAGGCTCATATAAAGTTCTGTTGCCTCAAGCAAGTTCTTAGCAGAATCCAAGAGATGACCTGCATAAGCACTAGCCTTCTTCAAATCCTGAACAGTGCTTTCATATTCGGTTTCCCAATCTGCATCTGTCGCAAAAATGGTCGTCAAATCCCATGTGTATTTTTCTTCTAAATGAGTACGATTGTCTGACATAATATTCTCCTTAATTGTGTCTATTCTTTTCTATTTTAGCATAAAAGGTGGGAGGGTAGAGAGTTTGTCGATAAGAAAAATGCCTTTTTCGATAATATTTCTTAAAAAGCTTTTCAAAACCTTCAAGTGACTGTCTAATTTGGACAAATCCTTGCTTAGATTCAGGAAATCTCACTTGTGGGAAAAAATCCTGATCAGACAGACTTAACAAATTCATTCCCCTAAGATAGGCTTCTTCCTGCCTTCTCATCCACCTTGGATTTTTCCCCATTAATTCTCGTTGAATTACATGTGAGACTTTCTTTCGCTGAGTCACTTGATAGGTCTCAGCCTTTTCTGATTGATAAGGATAACGTAGAACTGCCATCAGATTTTCGGTTAAAGGCCAGATCTTAGTTAAGTAATAGACTTTCCCAAAAATATCCTCATAGATAAGATACTTAAGTCTAATTTCCTCTTTCTTCCAATCAAGCTCCCATAGATGAAATCCTATATTAGCCGTAAAATAGAGAAAGTCCCGCTGTAAGTCTGTTAAACGCCGTCCCAACCATAGGTCTTCCCCCAAAAGCCAACGCACTTCATAACCTGCTTGCTGATAGGCGCGTGTCCTCTCTCTCAAACGTTGCTGGGATAAACGAGAACACTGAACTTCTAGAGCCAGGGAATCGCCAACAAATAAATCTGCAATTTGCCCCATCTCAGACAAAACCTTTTCAATACTTACTTTTTCACCATGATTAACCAAAGATTTATATAAGGCTGCCTTAAGGGATAAATGTTGGGCCGATTCATTCTCCGAGAAGAACTGACAATCTTGCAAAGATATATGAGCAAAATGTGGACACATTACCTGCCCCTGCCTCAATAGGACTCTACCTTGACAACCTGGACAATAATAAGTTTCCTCGCGATTTAACTCAGTTTCAAGTGCTGAAACCAATTTCCCTTCCGGATTTTTTGCAATTAACACGACACCCTCCTTCATGCACTCTCTTACTTATTCGCAAAAGAATTCACAAAATAAAAAACATCTAGATGACTCTAGATGCGTCCCCCATTCAAACTGAAACTTGCTCCCTGCTGTATGGAAACTTAGGTTTATAGGTGTATTGCTTACCTTGGGATACAAGTGCCGCTCAGTCCATTTGATCTCTTTTCAATAATCTCGATACCTAAAGGAAAATCCCCCAACTTTCCTAGGAATCAGGATCTTGAAAACAGTTTCTATTCCACACGACCTTTAAAAATAGTCAATGTAGCATAGACAGATGCTCTCACAAACATCTAGTCAAATTCCGTCGCTAAAACATCATCCCAATATGCTTCTTACCTTTTTGTTCCTGAATCTCAACTTGAACTTAATCCCTCGAGTTCACGTTGTGATAAAACAATTTTTTGACTTTTTGAAATGTAAAGTCTTTATTTACTAACATTGAACCACCATTTCCCTAGGTGCAGTTCAATACCAACAAACGCAAAACCGTGTTGGTCCAAAATGGTTTCTAGTCAAGAGTATCTTATGATTGATAGTCAGTCAATCTGAAAAGCTTTCCCTCTAGCTTTTTGACGCAGAACATCTTACTGCTTACAAGATACTATTTCCTAGAAGAGTAATGGCTAAAAACGCCACTCTCAAAACATATCACCTATCAGTCATTAGGTTTAATCCACCTTCTGATAGGTATATTAGCAGTTACTGCTTTATTTTCTTTCCCTCTTCGCTTTTGAAGATTAGTCTCTACCGATTCTGCTGTTTTTGAATCTGTCGTTTGCTCTACACGGATTAAAAATACCGCTAGCTCCCGCTACGATGATGCTGATGTTTAAAATCGATTAATCTAATTTTTTTGCTGTTTAAATCTTCTCTTTTTTAAATCATCACAATGAAACATTGGAATTTGATAACTTAGAATTCCAGATTCTAAGCTAGTCTTTTTTGGACTAGGGAGTCACCCTGCCAAAAAAACAAACTCTTCCTAACACAATCTATTATACTGTATTATAATTTTTTGTCAATTAATTTATTTCATATTTTTTGAAAATAATATTTAGACCCTTGTTTTTTACATGGTTAGCTATAGAGAAAAGCCTATAATATAGGCCTTTTTACAGTTTTGAAAAAATTAGAAAATGTATATCAATTTTTCTTTTTTGAGTCTAAATCAAGTAGTTTTACTAAATGTCAGAAAATTTCCTAGCTTTTTTGGTATTATCTTAGTGTTTACGTTTGTAAGTTGAGATACCGAACAAGGCCAAAGCTGATGTCACCATAGCTGCACCTGCTGCTGCAGAAGCTGCTGTTGATTTTTCACCAGTAGCTGGGAGAGCTGGAGCTTCTTCTTTTACAGGTACTGATGTTGGTGTTACAGGTTTACCTGGTGTAGGTTCTGTTGGAGTTGTTGGTACTTGAGGTTTTGGTTTCTCAGTTGTTTCTTCAACAGACACAAAGTTTTTGTGGTAAGTAACTGATGCTGAAACAGTATTTGGAAGAACTGGTTTATTTGGTTCTTCTGGCAATTCAGGAACAACTACTGTTGAGTTAGTTGCGAACCAGTAAGCAGTTGGAACGTTAAGGTTATTTCCGCTTACGATAAAGTCCATTGGTTGGCCTTTGAAGATTGTTGCAGCAGCACCATAGTAGGCATTCTTCGTACGAGGTGTTCCATCTGGGTTAATCGCATCCCAACCTTCATCTGTGACTTCACCAGTTGTTGGATCAACTGTTGGGTCACTGTTAAAGCGTGAACCGTTAGCCACAAATTCGTTATCGTTTGTTGCATAAGCATAACCATCCTCATGCAAAGTGATTGATGAACCAGGGATTTGAACGTATTCATTACCATTCAAACCAACTTTTTCAATGTGGTTTCCAAGTTCAGTGTTCCAGTGGTTAAGTGATGAGATACTCAAAACTGATCCATTCTTAGACAAATCAAGTGGTTTCACTGATGACTCAGAATCAAAGAAGTTCAAGTTCATCTTAACATGAAGTTTTTTGTTAGTGTCGTCAGTTTGTGAACCAATGAAAAGTGTCTTCGTTGGATCGTGGTACAACTTAACAATGGCTGAACCATCTGTACTTGGTGTTTCTACCAAAGTGTAAGTTGCAACGATTTTCTTAACTGGAGTACCATTGAATGATGTTCCGTTTAGATTGTTGTATGTTACAGTCAACGTTTGACCTGTAGCCATCTTCAACCATACATCTTCAGTATATTCACCATCAGCATTGATAGTGTACTGTGTACCGTTAGCTGCACTGAAGTCACTTGGAATGTAACGAGATGTGTTGAATTGTTCAAGGATTTCATCTACTGAGTGACCTGATTGGATTGTTTTATCCAAGTAGTCAACTGAACCTGCTGAGTTTTCAACAGTCATAGTAGCATTAGATTCTGTTTTATAAATCAAGCCAGTGGCATTTTCAGCCAAGCCCTTTGTCAAAAGACGAGCTGTTGTTCCACCAGTATATTCCTTGTATGATTTTTCCCAAGCAGCATAAGCAAGAACGTCTTGGTAGTATTTGTCCAATTGTGTTTTGTAATCTGCAAGTTTTTGTTTATATTCTGAAACCGCAGTTGTCAAAGCTGTTGTTTGAACTTTGTTGTCATTGTTAGCAGCTTCGACGCTAGTGTGTTTAACACCTGCTTCTTCTGTAGCTGTGAATCCTCCTGTTGCAACAACATTTGCTTTAGCAGATGTAAGAGCTGCATCAGCTTCTTCACGAGTCAATTTATTTTCAGAAACAACTGTATTTGAAGCTTCTTGAGCATCTTTAGCTGCTTGATCTTGAACAGCTTTAACATCAGCAGAATCTTTTGATGCTGCTGCAGTCGTTGTTGCAGCTTCAACAGCGTTATCGAAGTCAGGATTTGAAACTTCCGCAATAGCTTTAGTTGTTGTTTTTACAGTAGTATCTGTTTCAGTAGTAGTTTTTTCTTCTGTTCCAGGTACTGTAGTGACAACCGCTGCATCACCTGTTGTTTTAACAAGATTAGCACTTGATTCTGCAGTCGTATTTGATACGGTTGCATCAGTATCAGTAGTTGCTGTTACATCTTTAGCTTCATCCGCAGCTGCTACGCTTGTAGCCGCGAGTCCTGCAAGCAATACGCTTGAATACAATGTTGTTTTAAATGGATTGACTTTCATTTACACTTTCTCCTTCTTGGTTAACATTTTATTAACCTATTTTCTTCACCGTTTAATATACTACCGTGATTTTCAAAATTTGGCAATAGTTTTCTGAAAAAAATATTATATATTTGCTACATGTTTTTAAAATTTGACACACTTTTGTTATAATTCAACCATCTCTTTACAATTAATTGTAATTCGTAAGGGGTTCATAGAGTTTTCACTTATTACTTTCTTACAGCCGTTCATTTTTTTCTCATAAAGGACTGTTTCTAAGATAACATATGTTTTCTACTATATTCGGGTTAACATGAAGTGACCTCTTCATTACTAAAAACACATAAAAAACACCTTCAAGACCTTGACTTTAAGCGTTTTTCGTCGTATGCTTAAAAAAAATGTTAAGAAAGTTGGGGGACTTTTCAATGACAAAAAAAGAAATGAGATTGCTGATCCTTCTTGGGGTTAGTATTATTTTAGCGAACCTTGTACTGCGTTTGATTCTTAAGCCTCTGCCTGAGAATATAGGTTATCTCATTAAAACGCTTGGCCTTATGTGTCTATACTATTTCCTCGTACAGAGACGCCTTGGATTAAAGATCAAATCGACTAAAAAGATAAGTTGGTCTGAAACCTTAGGGGTTTGTTGGTTTCTTCTTTTGGCAGATTTCTTCTATCTTTCTGCGGTTGCTTTTGGGATCAGTAAAGCACCTCACATGATAGGAACTGCCTTGGTTATTGCCTTAGGAGCCGGGTTTTTTGAGGAATATTTTTTTCGTGGACTTTTCCTTAAACTCGCCTTCCAAGATGGTATTAGATCTTCAAAACAGGTTTTAGGAGTCGTTTTCTTATCTGCCATATTTTTTGGACTAGCCCATCTTGGAAACCTCACTCACCAGCCCTTGAACGCTACCTTGTTCCAGGTTTATTATGCGACAGCTATAGGAATATTCTTTGCTGCTATTTACCTACGTACTGGTAGTCTCTGGTGGACTATTATTCTGCACTGTTTGGTTGATTTTGCCAGTGTCCTTCTCTCGCAATCAACACAGGCTGCACCAGCTACAAGTATCTGGCATTTCATTTTCTGGCTACCTTTAATTGCCCTAGGACTCTTCCTTATTCGTCCTAAAAAATTGAAAGCCATTAGATATCTTAATGACTAATATTTCAAACTGCATCCCACAAGTTAGATTTTTGGTGTCTAACCTGGGGATGCAGTTTTTCATTTATCAGCACCACATTCTTACAACTTATCTCAATTTCCATTATTACTCCTAAAACGATTTAATCATAGAAATTTCATATCAAGTCTTCATCTATTCCTATCAGAATTTTGCTGATTTTAGACTTCTCATTTTGTTATAATATGACCTACAATCATATTTTTTAAAGGGGATGCTTATGAATTTTCAACAATGTCGCTATGTTCAGACTATCGCTGAAACAGGGTCTTTTAGTAAGGCTGCTAAAAAACTCTTTTTGACTCAACCTAATCTCTCAGCATCCATCCGTGATTTAGAGGAAGAACTTGGAGTCCAACTCTTTGAACGTTCCAATACAGGAGCTAAACTAACTGATGACGGTCATGATTTTCTCAAATACGCCAAACGTATTCTTGGAGAGCTAGATCTACTAGAAGGACGCTATCGCAAATCCTTTAAGAAATCATTCACTGTTGCCAGTCACCACTACGATTTCTTGTCACTTCCCATGGCTCACATTGCCCAACGTTTTCGTAGTGATTATCAAGAATTTCAACTGATTGAAACAACAACTAGGAAGATTCTCAAAAGCGTTGAAAGCTTCGAAAGTGATCTGGGGATTATTTATCTAGATGAAGATAACGACCATATCCTAGAACGCAGTTTCCAACACATGGATTTAACTTTTACCCCACTTGGAGAGTTTGAAACCAAGATTTTCTTAGGTCGCCAACATCCCCTAGCTCACAAAAAATCCCTCAACCTCAAAGATTTAGAGGGATACCCACAGGTCCGCTTTCGTCAAGAAAGCTCTGGAATTCATTTTGACGAAGATCCTCTCGAGGTTCTGCCTGACCAACAAGTGATTTACAGTAATGACCGAGGCAGTGTCATGAATTTGCTCTGTGCCTCAGATAGTTACGCTTCTGGCCTCGGTATTGTTAATAGTTTCATTAAGGACCAAATTGTTTTACTTCCACTGAAGAACAGTCCCAAGCACACCTTGGGGTTTGTGACAAATAATAAACAGAAACAATCCGCAATTATTCAAGCATTTATCGAGGAAATTCAGGATAGCTTACTACCCCACCACTAAGGAGAAGAAAATGGAATTTCAAACACTTAACAATGGCATCAAAATACCCGTGCTTGGTTTTGGTGTCTGGCAAATTTTCGATCAAAAGGAATGTCAAAAAGCCGTTGAAGACGCTCTTTCTGTAGGCTATCGATTAATTGATACTGCTAGTCTTTATCGAAATGAGGAGGCTGTTGGACGTGCCATTAAGTCATCTGGTATCCCTCGAGAGGATATTTTCTTGACTAGTAAAGCCTGGATTAGCCAGCTCGGCTACGAAGATACCAAATTAGCCCTAAAAGAAACACTTCGCAAACTAGATACTGACTATCTTGATTTATATTTGATTCATCAACCTTTTGGCGACTTACATGGTGCCTGGCGTGCTATGATTGAGCTTCAGCATGAAGGACTTATTAGAGTCATTGGGGTTTCTAACTTCTCAACAGGACGTTTGGCAGATTTTGCCTTGCAAACACCTGTTATTCCAGCAGTCAATCAAATCGAGTTGCATCCCTATAAACAACACAAACTGATTCAGAAAGCTGATAAGGAATTCGGTACCCTAACACAAGCCTGGGCCCCTTTTCACAGAGGAGAGGATGGTATTTTTCAGGACTCAACTCTGACTGCTATCGCTGACAAACATGGCAAGACAGTTGCTCAGGTCATCCTCAGATGGCAAACCCAACAAGGCATTCTGACCATTCCTAAAAGTACCCATATCGAACGGATGAAGGAAAACTTTAATAGTTTTGACTTCCACTTAGACCAAGCAGATCTTGATGCTATTAGTAGACTGGACCGATACCCAAATGCTTATGGTCCTGATGAAAGTGTGGAACGCATTAAGCATTTATTGAAATATAGTGTATAAGAAAACGAGTTCGACTGAACTCGTTTTTCTTATACTCTAGCTCCTCTTGTGGCTTTCTTTAAGTAGTGACGGAGCTTAGGTGATATTCTCCAGTAAATAATTTTCAGTTTTAAGGAATCAGAACTCCTAAGTGCTAGACTTAGATGTCTTTCAAGCGCTTTACTCACAACCGAAGTTTAGTAAAAAACAGTTTAGCAATTCTACGAATTGAAAAACTGTTTTTATATAATATTTTACCCAATCACACTTCCGTTTGGAACAGATGGATCTACTGTCAAGACAGTGAGTTTGCCGTCATGTTCTGCGGAAAGAATCATACCTTGGCTGACATATTTTTTCATCATCTTACGTGGTTTGAGGTTAGCCACGACTTGAAGTTTTTTGCCGACCAATTCTTGTTCGTTTGGATAGAATTTAGCGATACCTGAGAGGATTTGGCGGTCTTCTCCGTCGCCAGCGTCAAGACGGAAGCGAAGCAATTTGTCTGAACCTTCGACTTTTTCCACTTCTTTAACTTCAGCAACACGGATTTCAACCTTGTCAAAGTCGTCAAATTTGATTTGGTCTTTTTCAGACTTAAGTTCGACCTCTTCTGGGTTCCATTCTTTCTCTTGAGGTTTGCCTGCGTTCATTTGAGATTGGATGTAGGCAATTTCTTCATCCATATCAAGACGTGGGAAGATTGGTGTACCTTTTGAAACGACTGTCACATTCTCTGGGAAAGCTGAAAGTTCAAGATTTTCAAGGTCAAACGCTCCTGACAATCCGAGCTGTTCCATGATGGCATTTGAAGTGGTCATCATGAATGGTTGAATGAGGTGGGCAACCACACGAAGACTAGCAGCCAAGTGAGCCATAACAGCTGCCAATTGTTCCTTGTCACCATCTTCTTTTGCAAGGACCCATGGAGCTGTTTCATCAATATACTTATTGGTACGTGAAATGATATTCCAAACGGCGTCCAAGGCACGTGGGAAATCTACAGCGTTCATTTGTTTGTGGAACTCTTCGATATTTTCAGCCACAACCTTAGCCAAATCAGCATCAAAGTCTGTAACGTTCTCAACATAGGCAGGCACTTGACCACCGAAATACTTGTTAATCATGGCAACTGTACGGTTGAGGAGGTTTCCAAGGTCGTTAGCCAATTCGTAGTTAATACGAGCCACGTAGTCTTCTGGTGTGAAGGTGCCATCTGAACCGACTGGAAGACTACGCATGAGGTAGTAACGGAGTGGATCAAGACCAAAACGCTCTACCAACATTTCTGGATAAATCACGTTTCCTTTAGACTTAGACATCTTACCATCTTTCATGACGAACCAACCGTGGGCAACAAGACGTGTAGGCAATGGCAAATCAAGAGCCATAAGGATGATTGGCCAGTAGATTGAGTGGAAACGAAGGATATCCTTACCAATCATGTGGATGATTTCGTGGTTTTCATCATTTTGCCAGAATAAATCAAAGTTACCATGCTCATCCTGACCATAACCAAGGGCAGTGATATAGTTGATAAGAGCATCAATCCACACATAAACCACGTGTTTTGGATCTGATGGTACTTTTACTCCCCAGGTAAAGGTTGTACGTGACACAGCCAAGTCTTCCAAGCCTGGCTCGATGAAGTTTTTAAGCATTTCATTCATACGACCATCAGGTTGGATAAATTCTGGATGTTCTTTAAAGAAGGCAGTCAAACGGTCTGCGTAGTTACTAAGTTTAAAGAAATATGATTCTTCAGAAACAAGCTCTACTTCATGTCCTGATGGAGCTACCCCGCCAATGACATTACCTTCTTCATCACGGTAAACTTCTGCCAACTGACTTTCAGTGAAAAATTCTTCATCTGAAACTGAATACCATCCTGAGTATTCACCAAGGTAGATATCTCCTTGTTCCAAGAGACGCTCGAAAACTTGAGCAACAACTTTTTCATGGTAATCATCAGTCGTACGGATGAATTTATCGTATGAGATATCCAAAAGTTGCCAGAGGTCCTTAACACCAACAGCCATACCGTCCACATACTCTTGTGGTGTGATTCCTGCTTCTTCAGCCTTTTGTTGAATCTTTTGGCCGTGTTCATCAAGCCCAGTAAGGTAGAAGACATCATAGTTCATCATACGTTTGTAACGTGCCAAGACGTCACAAGCAATAGTTGTATAAGCAGAACCAATATGCAATTTACCAGATGGGTAGTAGATAGGTGTTGTGATGTAGAATGTTTTTGTCATTTTAATTTCCTTTCATATGTTAACAAATGGGCTAACACTGATGATATAACATCTTATTATAGCACGTTTTGGACACTAAAAAAACCAGCTAAGCTGGTTTTAAACATTACTAGTTTTGAAAGAGCTTTTTATCCGCTCTAACATCACGTTCATAGTCATAATCTAATTTCTTCACGTCATCCTCTGATAGGCGTTTGAAACTTCTTTCTTCTGTAAGTTTGCCTTTCTTATTATAAGTAGTGACAATCAATTTATTACCCTTAACCTTGTATCGAACGGTTTCTTCAAGAGATTCTTTGTAGGATTTAACGTAAATCTTTTTACTTTCATCGTTATCAGCCTGAGTTCGATATTCACTTATTTTGTATTGATTATCTACTGCCTGGTCAATGACTTTCGAATATTCAGATAGTGACATGTTTGGTTTAAGCGTTCTAGACCAAGCATCTGGACGGTATGCTTCGTCAGTATCATAGTCTGTAAAGTCAACCAGATTGTTCCCGCCAGCTAAGGTATAAAAATAAAATTTAACATTGTTACCTTTGACTTTAACAAAATCATGAGCCTCTAGGCCACTTTCCTTGAAAGATTCCATACCATCAACCATTTTCTTCTTATCTTTATGGTAAAAGCGATAAGTTTCAAGTAGATAGGTTCCTTCAGGTATTTTACCGCTTTGCAGGTGCATAAATGCATAGCCACCAAATGAAAGTGCCACTAGAAGGATTGTCCCAACTAGAGAAACTATTATGATTTTTGCCTTCTTAGACAATCCTGTTTTAGGAGTCCTAACTTGTAAAACTGGTTGTGTCACCTGTTCTCTGAGTTGAACTTGTGGCTTGACTTTCTCTACCCTAGGCCCTTGAGAAATAAAATCGCCACTAGCTTTAGCCTGTTGGATTTCTTCCTCTGTCGGCTTACGATTATTGATTGTTTCGAAATAATCTAACCACTCTTTTTCGTTCATAAAAGTCCCCTTTTTCATTGATATTTCCATTCTACCAGAAAAAAGACTCCAAAGCTATTTGACTATTTCCATAAAAAGAAAAGCGATACCAGACTGGAGTTTTAGCTCTCCTTCTTGTACCACTTTGCTCATTTACATCATTGGCTGATTAAATTTTATCAATGCCTTTTTTGCTGCTTTTACTATCGTCAGAGCCTGATTTAGAACCACTACCATAGTCATCGCTGTAACCATAACCGTAGTCACCTCCATAACCATAATTAAAGTAATCCTTATACTCGTCGTACTGATCACTATAAGTCTTCAATTCTTTCTTATAATCTTTAATTGCATCCTTATAATCATCCCAACGCTCTTCAGCATCCCCCTTACTCATACGCTTATAAGTAACACGGGATTGAAGTTCTCCATCCTTGTCATAAGTAGATAGCGTATACTCGTCACCTTTTTTGACGTAAGTTCGTTTTTCTTTGAGAGATTTCTTGTAAGATTTTACAGATTCTTTAACGGCTTCTTTTGTAGCGTCTTTAGTGTAAAAAGAATAATCCTTAGACATATCTTTCATGAAGTCTTTGACTGTAGATTCAAGCTCTTCAACTGTTAAAACTTCTGTCTGAGTTTTATTCCATGGATCGAACTGCTGAGGGATTTCATGTTCATACTCTAACAAGCTAACATAAGGTGATTTATTGTCCTCGAGATAAGAATAGTATCTAGATCTATTATTTTTTACTTCTACAAAGGAGTAGACATCATCAAATTCATCGAAAGCATTTACCATCTTATCTTTATCTTCATCACGATAAGAATAGGCCACTACCTCATATGTTCCATCCGCAATCTTACCTGACTGATAACGCCATAATGAATAGCCACCAACGATAAGTAAAATCGCTGCCAAGGTACCAAAGACTGATGCCAAAATAATCTTAGTTTTCTTAGACATACCTTTTTTAGCAGGTACGACTTGTTGGAAGGTTGCTGTTGTTTGGGCAAACTGAGGCTGTTGCGTCATAGCAATTACAGGTTCAGCTGGTTTAATCGGTCTTTGCTCCGTCACTTGTCCATTTGAGCTAAAAATATTAGGTCGTTCAAGGATAAACTCGCCTGCTGCTTGAGCTTGAGATAACTCTGCGGGAGTTGGTTTACGACCGTTGACTAATTCAAAGTACTCAATCCACTCTTGCTGGTTCATAATAATCTCCTTTTTTATTGGTCTACTGTTCTATTGTACCAAAATAAATGGTGAAATAGTATTTGACAATTATCATAAAGACTGTAAGGTTTTTTAATAAAACATTTGGCTATGATTCTCGATAGTAAAGAGGTGCTTGGTCGGTAAGTAGTTCAACGCCAGATGAGAAAATCACTTTCCGTTTGCCAATCAAATCTACTCTCTTTTACAAATTTATATGCACCTTCGTAATCTAAATGAAGGTCCTCTGCCTCACTCGAACTCAAACGCTCAAAAACTCTTCGAGAAGAAATATTTCCGTTCGTATCATAAACATTTATTGCGAAGCCTTTAGGTCTTTTCTCGTAAGTACGTTTTCGTTTCAACATTCTTTTATAATCTTCAACACACTCACTAGTAGAAATCTCTCGCCATTTTCTAAATTGACCACCGTCTTTATTGAACTTTTGAAGATTAGAATGAACCTTATTCCCATATTCTGAGGGTGTTAAATCCTGTTTCAAAGTCCCTGTGCGTGGATCAAAAGTCTGTGGGAGCTTTTCATCGTGTTCTAATAGATCAACATCAAGCTCTCCATCACCAACAGAATAAGAATAATATTGAGCTTTCATGTCTTTCACATCCATAAAGTCTTTTAAAAATAAGTCTCCATTCTCATATTCGGGCATATTATCGATTAATTCCTTATGTTTTCCCCAAGGCGTCTCATATTTTACCATCTGATAGGTACCATCTGGAATATAGTTCTGTTGATACTTCCAAAATCTTCCCTCTCCTATGGCAATCAAAACTGTCGCAAAAAGTCCTAGAAAAACAATAATCCCAATCTTCCATTTTTTTGCCTTAGTCATACCTCTCCCCTCCTTATTGGCCTATTCTTCAATACTATTTTACCAAAAATAGAGAGGAAATCTGTGACTTGACTACCAAAGAAAAAGAGGTTGAGAACTCATACTCTCAAACCTCTTTTCATCTATTTACTTTTCAAGATCCTCAGCACCAATGACTGGGTATTCGGTCAATCCTGATACTACTTCTTTAGCCTGGTCTGATTCTTCTGATTTTTTCTCAAGATCAAACTTAGGTGCATCTTTTTCATAAGCATTAATGATATCGGCAACAACTGGGTGACGTACGACATCACTGGCAGAGAAATGAACAAAATCAATAGCCTTGATTCCCTTCAATTTCTCCATGGCATCGACAAGACCAGATTTAACACGACGTGGAAGGTCAATCTGGCTCATATCTCCATTAACAATCATCTTAGAATTAAACCCAAGACGAGTCAAGAACATCTTCATCTGCATGATGGTTGTATTTTGCGCTTCATCAAGGATAACAAAGGCATCTTCGAGGGTACGACCACGCATATAAGCAAGGGGGGCAATCTCAATAATTTCACGTTCCATTAGGCGAGTCGTTTGCTCTTTACCAAGAATTTGATAGAGGGCATCATAAACTGGACGAAGGTAAGGATCTACCTTTTCCTTGAGATCTCCAGGTAAGAAACCAAGGCTCTCTCCTGCCTCAACCGCCGGACGCGTTAGAACAATACGTTTAACTTGACCACGTTTAAGAGCTGTAACTGCAAGGGTAACCGCTAAAAAGGTCTTCCCTGTACCGGCTGGACCAATCCCAAAGACCACATCATGATTTTTAATGCTATCAACATAGACCTTTTGTCCTAAAGTCTTCACTCGGATAGGCTTACCACTATTGTCCTTGATAATCTCTTCTTCATATAAAGCAACAAACTTATCAATTGAACCATCTTGAGACATGGTCAAGGCTGCGACAACATCTGATGTGTTGACTAGCATTCCACGCTCCACTAAAACAAGGAGGGCTTGAATGGTCAAGCGAGCCAATTCAACACTTTCCTCGTCATCTCCAAGAATCTGCACACGCTCTGTTCGAGCATGAATGATAACATTTAGGTTTTCTTCGATAAGTTTTAGATGTCGCTCATTGGTTCCAAAAAGTGATAAGACATCATCTGGGTGATTTAGGGTAATTTCAACAGAATACTCTTGCAAATAGAGTTCCTCTTTCTTAAGTATTTTTATCCATTATATCAAAAAAATCACGCCAAGCGTGACTTTTTATTATTCTGACTTATTCATTAAATGACACGTGAACGTGGTCATAGTGGTTTTCAGTAACGCTACCACGGTCTGGCATTTGGTTCCATGTGTTAGCTGGTCCGTAGATATTATCTACCGGTGCGTAGAATTGTTGTCTGTAGATGACATATGAGATACCTGCATTTGAGATATTGTCTACAGCATATTGAGCGACTTGATTACCAACTTCTGAACCAACTGGTACCATAACATCAACGGCAAGTCCTTTACCATGGTCTTGTGGGTCACCTTCACGGTAACCACCGATGTCAGTAAGACCGAATTGTGCTGCTACATCTTGACGGAAAGCTTCAGCTTGTGGTTGAAGGTGTGGATCCGTTGGAAGTGTATTTGTTGATGCAGGTTGTGCTGCTGGTGCCTCTGAAGCCGCAGGTGCTTCTGATGCCACTTCTGATGTTGTTGCTGGTTCTACCGCTGGCTGTTCTGCTGGTGCCTCTGAAGCTGCTGGAGCTTCTGATGTTGCTGCTGGCTCTGCAGCTGGTTGTTCTGCTGGTGCCTCTGAAGTTGCTGGTGCTTCTGAAGACGCTTCTGACGTTGCTGCTGGAGCTTCTTCTTTTACTTCAGGTTGTGCTGGTGTTTCAGCAGCTGGAGTAGTTTCTGCTTCAGGTGTAGCTTCTGCTGACGCCGTTACATGATCGATAGCATCAGCAACTGGTTGTTCAGTTTCTGCGTATGCTGGTGCTTCTGATGCTGATGCGATAGCTTCTGTTACTTCTGAAACAGCTTGAGTTGATTCTTCTGTAGCAGGTGCTTGAGTAGCTGTTGTGCTTACTGTTTCAACTGGAGCTGTCAAGTCCGCTGCAACTACAGATTGACCATTTACAGTCACTTCGTTAGTTGTCAAATTAGCTTCTGCAACTACAGGTGTGGTTGATGTTTCTGAAGCTGGAGTTTCAACTCTAACAGAGACTGCTTGATTATCAGAATTGTAAGTTGCTGTCAAGACTGTTCCAGGGTAAATCAAATCAATGTTTGTAATTTGATTGATGTTAGCCAAAACGTTCACATCAATACCCATAGCTTCAGCGATACTTCCCAAAGTATCACCGTATTGAACTGTATAAGTTTGTTGGTTATCACTTACAGCGATATCTGCTTTGATTTGATCTACTGAACGTGCTGCCCAGTTTGAAGTTTCATCGGCATGTACGTGACTTGCAGCAAAAAGTGAAAGTGCTGCGGTCGAGTAAAGAAGAGCCTTTGTTGTTTTAGATTTTGATAACATGTATAATTCATTCCTTTTTAACAATTTTAACATCTACAATAATATCACACTTTTTGTCAAAAGAGGGGTGATTTACTACACTTTAAAGCAATTACTAACTAGTTGTAACAAGCCTAATTTATTGAAAAAAAGCTGATATATTTGTAAAAAATTGTAACAATTCATCCCATTTCAAATGGTAATTACTTTTTTAAGAAAATGCTAAAAGTCATTATGCTTATCGTAAACTTAGTCACTATTAATGGGCTAGATAATCTTCCCAAATCTGGTCAAACTGCCCTAGATTAAAAGAAAAGCTAGCTTGATCTTCCAAGTAACGACTGACTTCTTCAAAGTCATCGGTATGCTTCGGGAAGGTTGAATCTTCAAAAGCCAAATCAGCCAAGATTGCTACTGGTTCATTGGATTTAGGATTACGCTGGGCCATCAGCCAAGTATAAAAGGATTTTCTCATGCCTTCTCCTAACCGATTAATTCTGTTCCAAACTGATCTTGTTTGATTTTTTTTGCCTTCATCAGACCACCTAAAGCTTTTTTAAATTGACCCTTAGAAATACCGAAGGTTGCCTTGATATCTGCTGGTGATGACTTGTCATTAAGTGTCATAAAGCCACCATTGCTCTCTAAATAGGTCAAAATCATCTGAGCATCATTTTCGAGCATTTCAAAAGAACGTGGCTTAAGAGAAAGATTAAGAGTCCGGTCAACTTCTCTGAACCCAATCACACGTGCTTCAAGGACCTGACCTAAACGTGGCTCCGCATAACGTTCTGATGGATGGATGAAACCAAGCATGTTATTCTCTGGCAAATAAACAAAAGTTCCTGACAATTTGAGACGGTAGGCAATAGCTGGCCATTTTTGGTTTTGCATATTATCGTAAGCAGGTCCAGCCATACGTTGAAAGACCTCAGGTTCAGCAGGAAGTCCCCAAATACGGTCTTTTTTGTCAACATCGAGTTTGATGTAGAGTTTATCCCCCTTCTTAGGCCAAAGCTCTTTGAGTTCTGGCAAAACATCGAGAGAGACAACAATCTCCTTATCTGGAATTCCTACGTCTACAAAGACACCCAAATCCTTACGAACTTCAGTGACCTCTCCCCAATCATAAGAATCGCGAGTTGCCTTGATTTCCTTTTGAGTCAGACGTGATTTTTGCTTGCTATCTGTATAGGCGAAGCCTGTAACCATGTCACCAATAGCGTGTTCTCCTTCTTCTTTAGATAAAGCAAAAGTCACACCGTCCTTTTGTACAAAGTAAAATTTATCATTTTCATCAGTTACTAGGGCAGTAATGATCGTTCCAAGTAATGTATTCATCTTTTTCCTCTAAAAAGAGAGTCGGACAAGGAAGCTAACATAGTCCATGCTCTTTTGCTTCTGTCCCACTCTCCTTATTTTTCTATTGATTAAACAGTAAGGAGTTCTTTTTCCTTTTCTGCTGTCATGCTGTCAATCTTCTTAACAGCGTCATCAGTTGCTTTTTGGATATCTTTTTCCAAAGCTTTCAATTGATCTTCTGTGATTTCTTTGTCTTTTTCTTGCTTCTTAGCTTCATCCATAGCATCACGACGGATGTTACGGATAGCGATTTTAGCATTTTCGCCGACTTTTTTCACTTCTTTAGCCAACTCTTTACGTGTTTCTTCTGTAAGTGCTGGGATAACCAAGCGTACAACAGAACCATCATTAGCTGGGTTGATTCCAAGGTCAGATTCATTAATCGCACGTTCGATATCAGCAATTGAACCTTTATCAAATGGTGAAATCAAAAGGACACGTGCTTCAGGAACCGTGATTGAAGCCAATTGGTTAAGTGGTGTTGGAGCACCATAGTATTCTACAGTGATGCGGTCAAGAAGTGAGGCATTGGCACGACCTGCACGGATAGAGCCAAATTCACGGGCCAATGACTCGTGTGAGTGGGCGAAACGTTCTTTTGCTTTTTCAATAATTGCGTTTGTCATAAATTCTCTCTTTCTTACTTGTGTGATTCTGCTTTGTTAGATACAGTTGTCCCAATTTGCTCACCAAAGATAACACGTTTGATGTTTCCTGGTTCGTTCATATTGAAGACAACAAGGTCAATGTCATTATCCATTGAAAGGGTAGAAGCTGTGGCATCCATAATTTTCAAACCACGTTTGATAACTTCCACGTGGGTCAATTCATCAAATTTGACAGCATCAGCGTTTTTACGAGGGTCGTCATTGTAGACACCATCAACGCCGTTTTTAGCCATAAGAATAGCATCAGCTTCAATTTCAGCTGCACGAAGAGCCGCTGTTGTATCTGTTGAGAAGTACGGTGAACCAATACCTGCTGCAAAGATAACAATACGACCTTTTTCAAGGTGACGAAGGGCACGACCACGAATATAAGGCTCTGCCACAGATTTCATATCAATCGCTGTCTGAACACGTGTATCAACACCGAGTTGTTTCAAACTATCTGCCATAACAAGGGCATTCATAGTTGTTCCAAGCATACCAGTATAGTCTGCTTGAACACGATCCATTCCTGCTTCAGCTGCAGGTTCCCCACGCCAAAGGTTACCACCACCGATAACTAGAGCAATTTGAATACCTGAATCCGCTACCTCAGCAATTTCTTTAGCCATAGCTTGGACAGTTGGAAGATCAATCCCAACACCTCGTTCACCAGCTAGAGCTTCACCTGAAAGCTTAATGAGGACACGTTTGTATTTTGGTTCTGCCATGATTTCTCCCTATTAACTATTTTGTTTTATGATTTAATTCTTAGCTGAGATTCATCTTTCCTAAGTCGTCAATTACCATCCTTTTAGGGTGGTTAAGGGGCTTATTCGAGCAACTCCTTTTTATGATTAGGATAGGAAAATGTTTTCTTTTTTTGCAAAGAAAACACTAAATCTTCATCCTTACTATTTTATCATAAATTAGGGTTTTCACCTAGTCAAATATTTAAAAAATATCCTTACAAGATAACTGTAAAGGTGATGGTGTCATTTTTATAAGAGGCAAAGATACGCCCCTTAAATAATTTGACCATACTTTGAGCCATGGACAGGCCAATGCCAAAACCTTTGTGTTCTTTGTTATTATGGGATTCTTCAATACGATAAAAACGCTCAAAAAACTTGCTATAGTCAACAGCCTTACCTTCTTTATAGGTGTTTGACACTTCTAAACGAGCCCGTTTTCGCGTTCTTCCAATCTGACGAAGTCTTACCGTAACTGTCCCTTCTGGATCACAATACTTGTTAGCATTATCCACAAGGAGAGTCACAAGTTCAAAGAGAGACTTCTCCTCTGCCTTTACATGAATATCCGGTGTGATGTCCATGACAAAAGATTTACCGTCTCGAACGACAGGTCCCTTAAAGTCCTCTGCTGCATCCTCAGTAATATAGGAAAAATCGACATCTTGAAGAACAATATCCGGCTGCTCCTCCAGACGAGATAGGGCTACTAGAGAATTGATTAGAGTGGTCAAACGTGCCACCTGGTCATTCGTTGACTTGGTCCATTCGTTCTCTCCAGTCATGAGTTCCTGTAGCTCCGTATTGGCAGAAATAATGGCCAATGGTGTCTTTAATTCATGACTAGCATTGGTAATAAAACGTCGCTGCTTTTCGTAGTTTCGAATGAAGGGACGAATGACGATTCCTGATAAGGCACTGACAATGACGACAAAAAAGATAAACCCAAACATTGATAGAAGGATAGAAAGACTGAGCAAGGCTTGGGAAGAATTGTAATAAGAGGTCGTGTCCAGGAAGACCACAAGAATCTTATTTTTGCTGACTTTGCTAACCTGATAACTCAGATTGATATTTTTTTCTCTAATTGTTCCAAGAGTATTCGTCATACGGCTAGCTGCAAGTGCATAGCTAACAGCTTCTTCATCATCTATTAAAGAAGTATGGCTGGTATCCTGACTGACCACTTTATCACCAGATAAGGTCACACTGAAAAAACGAAAACTATCCAATGGAATTTCATGCCCTTGATTGGTCTCAATTTTTTTAGTTTTTCCGAAACTACCATTATTTTCTGTAAGCGTGTTGAGAACCTTACTAATTTCCTGTTCTGTCTGAAAGGACCTCACAGTATTGATGATTCCCACTGTAAAAACCAAGATAAAGAGAATAGCCAAGGAAGCAATCGTAATAAACTGAAGTCGTAAACGTCTAAGCATGCACTACTCCTCTCTAATTGGCAAGAAGGCAAAAGTCACCACCCTTTTCACCAAGAATACTGATATCAGCCTGGATGGCTTGCAATTTCTGACGCAAATAGGAAATATAGACCCAGACAATCGACTCGTCCACATCTTCCTCATCATCCCAGATGGTCTTAAAAAGGTGCTCAGTCGTTAATTTCTTAGCAGGATTGAGCATGAAGTGAGCCATTAACTTGGTCTCTCTACTTGAAAGTCGAATGGCATTCCCAGCTACTAGCTCCTGCTCCTCCTGGTCCAAACGTACAGAACCAAGTGTCAAAATTTTGGCAGTAAAGGTCTCACTAACACGACGCTCTAGCGAGCGCAAACGAGCCAAAAGTTCCTTAAGAGAAATCGGCTTGGTCAAGTAATCGTCTGCCCCAGCGTCAAGTCCTGTCACACGATCATCAACTTCAGCCATGGCCGTCAACATAATGACATGCGTCGTATTCCCAGAGGAGCGAATCTCTTTCAGGGCCTCAATGCCTGTTTTGATAGGCATCATAATATCCATAATCATTACCTGATAGGCATTCTGTGCAGCTAGGTCAACTGCCTCTTGACCGTTAAAGGCCTGATCCACCTCATAGCCTTGATGCTCAAGAGCGGCCTTGTAGACTCGAGATAAGGCCTCCTCATCCTCAGCTAGTAGAATTTTCAAAGCCATTCTAGTCCCCTCCTTCTTGAATTAAGTTACGGATGGTCTGCATGGTCAAATCGCATGAAGCTAATTCATCCGCACAGCGCTTAAGCTCACGGGTAATCATTTCTGGATTCTTGATATCATGCTTGTACTTCATCTGATGCTCCAAACTGGCCCACGAATCCTGAGCGATGGTTCTAAGCTGAACCTCAACAAAATAGGTTCCTTTCTCATTTCCTAAGACATCTGGAAACTCGGTTTCTACTTCCAAAATGAGATGGTATGAACGATAACCATTAGGCTTAGCATTTAAAATGTAATCTTTCTCGTTATAGATAGAGACGCCAGGGATAGTCTTAATGACATCGATAGTCTTGTAAATATCATCGACAAAGCCACAAACAATTCGAAGCCCTATACTGTCACGGATTTCCTTGAGGGCAGACTGACTGGTTTCAGGCAAATTTTTCCGACGACACTTTTCACGCATAGAATCGCTCTCCTTGATTCGTGAAATAAAATGTTCATAGAGTTTGAAGCCTGTTTCTTTTTTGCTAGTAATATTAGCCGCAATAATTGGGTCTGTTATTTCTTGTAAAATCTTGGGGAGATACTGAGCATATTCCCCATAAATACTTGGAGTTAACATATAAACCTCCTCTAATACCATTCCCTAATTATAGCATAGATAGGCTTAAAAATAAGGAATAAGCCAGCTATGAGAGTCTCTTAAAGAATAAGAAAAAATCCAGCCGAAGCCAGATTCAATTTGCTTATCTAAGTTTAATTAACACAAGGCTATGCATCAAGTGGTTTGACAAAAGGCCAGTTGCCTAGTTTGTGTGTTTCATAGGTCAAGACCTTATAACCACATTGCTTGTAGCCATTTTTCTCATAGAAAGGCACATTGTAATCGCGATTGGTAATCAAGCCAAGACTACGACCTCCTGTACTACGTACAAAAGGTTCAACCCCTTCAAGCAAGAAACGACTTCCTATACCTTTTCTTTGATAATCTGGAGTTACTGCTAACATCATCAGATACCAATCGTATTCTGCAGAATCCTCCAGATGTCTTTCAGACTCTTCAACAAAATTAAAGTACTTAAACAACTTAGTGATGCTTATGAAACGGAAAAGCTTGGTCGCTCCGTTCTGGAGATAATTAAGCATAGAAATCGTCTGATGCTGTAAAATAGCTGCCGCAACAATGCGACCATCCTTTTCAGCCACCAAACACGAATCCATCTTTATAGCTAAACGCACCAACATTTCCTGCAAGGCTAAGACAAATTCCTCATACTGTTCAGGCTTCTTTAAATTAGTGGCAATCATTGAAAGATAGGGATAATCTTCAAAGGCATCTGCACATACTTGTGCCACTTCCTGAACTTCGTCTAGTCTTGCTTTGCGATATTGCATCTTAATCTCCTAATCTGTCTGTTTTTTTCAGTATAACACAAAACGCATGACTGACAGTCATACGTTCTATGGCTTTTTGTAAAATCTTATAATTTTATAAGAAAAGTTTAGGCAACTTCTTCTGTAAATTGACTATTATAAAGATCAGCATAGAAACCATCTGCTGCCATGAGCTCATCATGATTTCCTTGTTCAATAATATTCCCATCTTTCATCACAAGGATAAGATCAGCATTTCTAATAGTTGATAAGCGGTGAGCAATGACAAAGGAAGTCCGACCTTCCATAAGCTTGTCCATGGCTTTTTGAATCAATTCTTCTGTTCTGGTGTCAACAGATGATGTCGCTTCATCCAAGATAAGAAGAGGGGCATCCTTCAGAAGCGCACGTGCAATGGTCAAGAGCTGTTTCTGACCAACTGATAATGTCACAGAATCATCCAAATAAGTGTCATAACCTTTTGGAAGTGTGGTGATAAAGTGGTGAACACCGACAGCCTTGGCTGCAGCAATAACTTGCTCCTCAGAGATATTTTCTTGGTTGTAAATTAAATTATCACGAATAGTACCTTCAAAGAGCCATGTGTCCTGAAGCACCATAGAGAATTGATCATGGACAGTTTCACGTTTCATGTCGCCAGTATCCACACCGTCAATGGTGATATGGCCTTGATCGATGTTATAGAACTTCATAAGTAAGTTAACAATAGTCGTCTTACCAGCACCTGTTGGACCAACAATCGCAATCTTTTGACCTGGCTTAGCAAGAGCTGAAAAATCATGAATAATAGTCTTTTCAGGAGTATAACCAAAGGAAACATGATCAAAGACAACTTGACCTTTAGTATCTGTCAATTCAGCTGTCTTACTTGATTCGTCATCCATATCTTTTTCTTCCAAAAATTCAAAGATACGACCAATAGCTGCAGTGGCTGACTGGAGTTGCGTAATCCCTTGTGCAATTTGAGAAAGAGGTTGTGAGAAAATACGAACATAAGTCATGAAGGCTACCACATCACCAATAGTCAAGCTACCATCAATAACCTTAATAGCTCCCACAAGACAGACCATGACGTAACCAAAGTTCCCAATGAAAATCATAAGTGGCATCATAATACCTGAGATAAACTGAGATTGCCACATCGATTTATAGAGCTTATCATTAAGTCCCTTGAAAGCTTGACTACTTTCTTCAGATGCATTGTAACTCGTTACAACTGCTTGACCTGTGTAGATTTCTTCAATATATCCATTAATATTAGCCAAATTTTCTTGTTGACGTTTGAAAAGGGGTTGTGAGAAACCCATGATGAAGGCTACTAGAACAAATCCTATCAAGACAGAACCAATCGCAGTGAAAGCCATAGTGACATTTGAGTAAAACATCATAATAATGGCTGCGACCAAGAGAACACTTGAAGTAATTAGGGTACCCAGACCTTGACTAAGAGATTGTCCCAAAAGGTCAACGTCATTAGTCACACGAGAGAGGGTATCCCCTTGAGAGTGACCGTCAAAATAATTAAGGGGAACACTGTTGATTTTCTTTTGGATAGCTGTACGGAAACGTTGTGAAAAGCGTTGTGTAACTGTCGCAACCGTAAAACTTTGTAAGTACCCAACAATCGCTGAAATGGCATAGAGAACAGCCAAGGTCATAGCAATACTTGCTACCTTGTCCAAATCAATGCCTGGAATCGTCCCCATTTTTGTAGGTGTGATACCTTCAGTAATAGTATTGGTAATTTCTTTAAGCTTATCTGGTCCAATAACTGTAATGACCGCTGAAATAATTGCTCCAAAAATCGCAAGGACAAACGGAATTTGGAAACCTTTAATATAGGGTTTTAAGCGTTTATAGGATGATGTTTTTGGCTTATTTTCCATTTTCTAACTCCTCCTTAGACAATTGTGAATAGGCAATTTCTTGGTAAACCTCATTATTTGCCAAGAGTTCCTTGTGAGTTCCTTGACCAACGACCTTACCTTGGTCAAGTACCAAGATTTGGTCCGCATCCATAATAGTAGAAATACGTTGAGCAACAATCAACTTGGTCATATCTTGTGTTTTTTCAGCCAATTCTTGACGTAACTTACGATCGGTCTTATAGTCCAAGGCTGAGAAGGAATCATCGAAAATCAAGATTTCAGGCTTACGTGCCAAGGCACGCGCAATAGCCAAACGTTGTTTCTGTCCACCTGAGAAGTTAGACCCAGCTTGGGCAACTTCTGCCTTAAGTTGACCTTCTTTATTTTCAACAAAGTCTTTTCCTTGAGCCAATTCGAGAGCTTCCCAAATCTTAGCATCATCAAGAGGACTGTTATTGCTCGTTCCCATCGTCATATTTGACGTGATATCACCTGAGAAAAGCACTGCCTTCTGTGGAATATAACCGACTATATTGTGCAAGGTTTCGTGGTCATAATGGCGTACATCGACACCGTCAACCTTGATTGTTCCTTGCGTGGCATCATAAAAACGTGGAATAAGGTTGACAAGTGTTGATTTACCAGATCCAGTCGAACCAATAAAGGCCACCGTGTCACCTTTTTTAGCTTTGAAGCTAACATGCTCCAAAACAGGCTCTGAAGTTTCAGAATAACGGAAGGAAACATCATCAAATTCGACAGTACCCACTTCTTTAGGCTTTTCAGAACTATTTTCAGGGTAAGAGACTGAAGATTGGGTATCTAGAACTTCATTGATACGACTAGCTGCTACAACTGCACGTGGAAGAAGGAAGAAAACAACAATCATCATCATGAATCCCATAACAACCTGCATGGCATAAGATGAATAAACCACCATGTCTGAGAAGAGATGGACCTTATTTTCCATGGCACCAGCAATCTTAGTTGGATCTGTTGGAATCTTAACATCTTCAATCAAATGCGCACCAATCCAATAAATAGCCAGTGTCAAACCACTTGATACAGCAGTCATCACCGGTGTCAGTAAGGCAAAAGAACGACCGATAAAGAGGTTGTTTTGGGTCAAATCAGTATTGGCCTTCTCAAACTTATCCTCTTGATAACTTTCAGCGTTATAGGCACGCACCACACGAATTCCTGTAAGAGATTCACGTGTTACGCTATTCAGTTTATCTGTCAGAGTTTGAATCAAGCGTTGCTTAGGCATAACCATAATCAAGAGGAAGAGCATGAGAATGGCAATCACTGCCACAGCGACAAGCAAGGCAAGGAGCCAGTTACCATTTTTATCGGCAATCTTTGTAATCGCCCAAATGGCCATGATAGGCCCCTGTGTAATGACCTGTAACCCCATGGTAAGTACCATCTGCAATTGGGTAATATCATTTGTCGTACGGGTCAAAAGACTAGGAATTGAGAATTTCTTGATCTCTGCATCCGAAAAATCTAGAACCTGATGAAAGATATCATCACGAAGGCGGGTGGTAAAACTTGCCGCTGTTCTGGCAGCTAAGAAACCAACAACTACAGAGGCCATAAAGCCAGCAAACGACATTAAAAGCATTCGCATCCCTGGGGCATCTGTATTCCAGGCAAAAATATCCGACGCTTTAGTTCCCTTAGTTGATAAGAGTGTCGTAATATCAGACATATAGTCTGGAATTTTCAAGTTTAGGTAGACGTTCAAGCAAACAAAAATCACCGCTAAGACAATCATGATTAACTCTTTTGTCGTCAAACGTTTAAAAATTTTAAACATAAGTTACTCCTTATTTTTTTCTAAATTCATACGAATTTGGTGAAAGACACGAAAGGCTGTTTCAGCATCTTCTTTGGAAATACCTTCTAACAGCTGTTCATGGATGGCCTCTCGAAAATGTTTGACATCTCGAGCTTTCTTTTTACCTAAGTCTGTCAGATGAACATACTTGTAGCGTTTATCCTTGTCCGATGTCACCAACTCAACAAAACCATTTTTTTCCATTCGTTTGACCAAATTACTAGCCACTGATTTAGAAATACATAGTCTTTTTTCAATGTCTTTGATAAAGATTTCTTTATCTTGATTGTCAGACAAATACTTGACGGCAAACCCTTGTGGGCCAGCTAAATGCTCAACCCCATGGACCTTTCCTAACTCTTGCACGCGAGATTCCATAGTATTGATGAATTCTCTGAATTCACTAAAAGTATCTTTTCCATGCATCGCAAGTCCCTCCTTGAATAATTCTCATGGAAACTATTTTAGTTCTTATGAGAACTAATGTCAAGAAAAAAGTTCTTATGAGAACTAAAAAAGAGTGAGAAAAAAATTGCTTTCCACTCTCACTCCCATAACTATGATTATTAAGGCTTTGAACTCAAAAACTAGCCCACTTGGGCTAGGCTATCTAAATAATAATCCCCTCCAAATGATCCAATTCATGTTGAATAATTTGGGCTGGCATGCCAGAAAAATTTAACTGTTTAGGCATCCATTGTTCATCTAAATAAGCAACCTCAATCGACTCATAACGTTTGGTTGGACGACTTCCTTCTAAAGACAAACAAGACTCCTCTGTTTGAAAAGGTGAGGACTTGCTGACTAAAACAGGATTAAACATGACTAGATTAACAAAACCGATATTGACGATAATAACACGCTTTTTAACGCCAATCATATTGGCAGCCATCCCCACACAGGCATCCTTATGAAACTCCAGTGTATCACGTAAATCTTTAGCCAAGTAGAGGTCTTCTTTAGTCGCTTCTGTCGATTTTTGTCCAAGGAAAAAGACATCCTTTACGATAGTTTTTATCATCTATTTACTCCCTTTTCTTATCTAAAATATGAAATCATATCTCCTTTTTTTATCAGAGACGAAGGTTTTCAATTTCATATTAATCACCTTGACCTATTATATCAAAAGGCCTACCCTCTAGTAAAACAGTCAAAAAAAGAAACCCGCAGGCTTCTTTTTAGTCATCTTTCTTCACTCTATACAAATAACCAATAAACGCCAAAAGACTAATAGTTGAAACACTCATTGCCACTTTAGCAACTGTAGTATAGCTATAGGTCAAAACGACACCATGCTTACCTGGTGGTAGGACTAGATTAGTTGGATTCTTTTCTTTAGCTAAGTAAGTAGTTACTCGCTTTCCATCAATCCTCGCTTTTTGTCCTTTATAGTAGAAAACTGGTAGCGACAAGACCTTAGCTTCTTTTGACTCGTTATCTACTGTAAGTGCTAGCTCCTTTGGAGAACGTCTGATGGTTGACTTAATTTCCTGATTATCCAAGAAGAGGTGTTTGTCAAAGACAAAGCCAAAAGGCACTTCTTTATTGGTATAATCCCCATTTATATTTTTATAAGTTCCCTTGGCCAGCATTTCTCTCGTGACTTTTGTATGACTTGGCAATATATTCTTTGCTTTAGTCATCTTATCTTGAACAGTAACAATCTGAAACATATTTAGACAAAGACCTAACAAGACAAGTATTGTCGATGCCTTTATAGAAATATTTTCTAAGATATTCGCCAAAGCTAAACTGAAGAAAAGCAGAGCAAAACTCCATAATCTCCAAGGAAATTGAAGGTTGGACACTGGACTTGCCTGTAAGAACTGCCAAGGAAAACTATTCAAAGTCAAAAAGGCCAAAACAAAAGAAATAAAAAGGTAAATTCTAGCTTCCTTATCCTTCACAAAACGCTTAGCAAAAATCAGGCTTAGCAATAAGCCCAGGAGATAGAGAAGATTTACTGATGGAGTCCTTAAATCACTTTTTAGAATCAACTCCCAGTTGTCTGCCAGACTTAAAGCTGTCTTTGATAGGAGCGGTTTAAAAGTCGTTCGTAGAGTGACATACTTGAATTGCTCTATCATAGGAACAAAGAAAGCTAGAGACATACTAAGAGTGACAAGGGTGGCCTTAAGAAATCCTAGGACACGTTCTTTTTTATTATCCCAAATCCAAAAACTAGTTACCACCGCAAAGAAAATCCCAACAGAAGCCAAAAGGACCGATAAGACATGGGAATAAACTAAACCAAGCATCCCAAGAGTCAAAATCCACCATTTCTTGTAATCTCCAAAAGTTATCAAACGAACGCCAACGAAAACTAGAGGTAGAAAAATCATCGCTAGCGTTTCGCCAACGGCCGCCCGGTAATAAGAATTGTGCAAGAAATACCCCGAAAAGAGATAAAAGGTAGAAAATATCATCACCTGTTTATCAGAATATTTCAATAAACGTAATCCGTAAAAACTAAGCAAACAAGTTACAAAGCGAACAAGAAACTGAAAACTCATCCAGGCTACAAAGACCGACTGAGTCAGCTTATAGATTATGAAAATAGGATAATAAGTTAACCAGGGATAGAAGGTATTGATTAATTGTCCGGTCCCTCCGTTAGTCGTAAAATTGATAGGACTCCTCCAGACAGTATCCAAAGATAACAGTCGGTTAATGTGAAAGACAATATCATCACCATAAAGCTTGTCCCTAAAAAAGAACATAGGCAGTATTGACACCATACTGATTAAGAAACTTATTAGAATGATTGTCTGATTAGTATACTTCTTCTTTTTTAGCCCACAGGGACCCTTTCCAACACTCAAAATTATTCCTCTCGTATTCTAATTCATAAAAATCTACTCTAGAAAGAGATTTCTTACAAGGTATTATACCAAAAAAGCACAAAATTCCTCTTCCTCCTAAGTCTGTCTAAACAAAAAAAGAAACCCGCAGGCTTCTTTTTTTATTTTATCGAGAGGCTTATTGATCAGGTCAAGGCTGTTAATTAAACAATACCTTGAGCTGACATAGCGTCTGCAACTTTAAGGAATCCAGCGATGTTGGCACCCACAACAAGGTTACCTTCATGACCAAATTCTTTAGCAGCTGCTGCAGCATTTTCGTAGATACCTTTCATGATATCGTAAAGTTTAGCATCAACTTCTTCGAATGTCCATTGTGTACGTCCGCTGTTTTGTGCCATTTCAAGAGCTGATACAGCAACACCACCAGCGTTAGCAGCTTTGGCAGGACCGAATGATACACCAGCTTTAAGGAAGACATCAATAGCTCCCAAAGTTGAAGGCATGTTAGCACCTTCTGAAACAGCCAATACACCATTTGCTACAAGTGTTTCTGCATCTGTTTCATCCAATTCATTTTGAGTTGCACATGGGAATGCCAAGTCAGCTTTGATAGACCAAACTGTCTTTTCACCACCAGCAGGTGTGAAGGTTGCATTTGGACGAGCTTCTGCATATTTAACGATACGTTCACGTTTAACTTCTTTGATTTCTTTCAACAAGTCAACGTCGATTCCGTCTGGATCATAAACAAAACCAGATGAGTCAGAACATGTTACAGCTTTAGCACCTAGGCTTTGCAATTTTTCAATAGCGTAGATGGCAACGTTACCAGCACCTGAAACAACTGCTGTTTTACCGTTAAAGTTTTCACCACGTGCATTAAGCATTTGTTCTGCAAAGTAAACAGCACCGTAACCAGTTGCTTCTGTACGAGCAAGTGATCCACCCCAGTTCAAACCTTTACCAGTAAGAACACCTGTGTACTCATTACGAAGACGTTTGTATTGGCCATAGAGGTAACCAATTTCACGTCCACCAACACCGATATCACCTGCAGGTACGTCTGTATCTGCACCAATGTGTTTGCTCAATTCAGTCATGAAGCTTTGGCAGAAACGCATGATTTCGTTATCTGATTTACCTTTAGGATCGAAGTTTGATCCACCTTTACCACCACCGATTGGTTGACCAGTCAATGAGTTTTTAAAGATTTGTTCGAAACCAAGGAATTTAATGATTGATTGGTTTACTGATGGGTGGAAACGAAGACCACCTTTGTAAGGACCAATAGCTGATGAGAATTGTACACGGAAACCACGGTTTACTTGTACTCGTCCTTTATCGTCAACCCATGGCACACGGAATGAAACGATACGTTCTGGTTCAACCAAACGTTCCAAAAGGTTTTCTTCAATATATTTAGGATATTTGTCGAAGACAGGAACAAGTGAATCGAAAACTTCTTCAACTGCTTGAAGGAACTCAGCCTCATGGCCATTTTGAGCTTTCACTTTTTCAAAAACGCTAGCAACGTACTCTTTACCTGTTGTCATATCAATGTTTCCTTTCAAATAATTACCTTAGTAATTTAATTACATGAATAGTATAAATTTTCAGAATCTTCTTGTCAAGTATTTTCTGCTATTTTTTTGATTTTTATGTTAGGTTTTATGACATAACAAGTAATCTATCTTTTTAAAGTTACTCCTAAAAAGTTATCAATTCAATAATGTAAGCGGATTCTATTTTTCTAGTTTTTCTCCAAAATTTTTTAAACTTTTTTTCAACTTTAAAGCTAAAATAACCTAAAAACAATTTAGTAAATTTACTATTTTATATTTACAAAGATCTCCAACTATGTTATTATGAATTTAGTAATTTTACTAAATCTTAAAAAGGATCATTTTTTATGAAAAGAAAGCAATTATCAGGAAAGCACATCGGCATTGTTTTTGGAACTTTCGCTCCAATGCATGTTGGGCACGTTGACCTTATTACCAAGGCAAAACGCGCTAATGACAATGTGCTCGTCATCGTAAGTGGCAGCAACACACAAGAAGATCGGGGGACACGTGCAAGCCTATCACTCAACCGCCGTTTCCGTTATGTTCGAGAAGTTTTCTATGATGATGAATTAGTCGTTGTGGATAAACTGGATGAGGCTGGGATGCCAGCCTATCCCGAGGGATGGGTACCTTGGGTTAATCGTGTCAAAGAGCTTATCTCTAAAAATACGGATAATCCTGAAAAGATTACCTTTTATGTTGGAGAGCCAGAGTACGTGACCGAGCTCAATCGCTATTATCCTCAAGCTCAGGTAGAACTCATCGAACGCTCTATTATCAACATCTCTGCTACCGAGATTCGCGACAATCCTATGGAAAATTGGCGTTTTATCACCAAGCCTTTCCGTCGTCACTTTACTCGTAAGGTCCTTGTCGTGGGCTCTGCTAGCGGTGGAAAAACTACTCTTGTTAAAGATTTGGCTCGATCTTACAACGCTCCCTGCTCTCTTGAATATGCTAGGGAGTATCAAGAAAAGTATAATGTACGAGATGACGAGTTAGATACTAACGATTATATTCACCTCCTAACAGATCAATATGCCCAGACCTCTGATATCATTGATAAAGGGCAGCACTCAGGACTTATCTTTGCCGATACCAACTCAACAGTCACAAAAGTTTATATCGACTACTATTTGAAAGAAAATATTTCTAAAGAAGAATTTGATATGCTGGATCGGCTCTATCAGGTAACTCAAGCCCGTGAAAAATGGGATTTGATTTTTGTAATTCTGCCAAAATCAAACTATGTGGATGATGGCTTCCGTGACATGACTATGGCTGATAGCCAAACACGTGACTGGTTTACCAAGCATCTCTTAGACCTCCTATCACCATTCAAGGATAAAATCGTTATTTTAGGGGAAAATAGTAATAGTGACAGCTTCTTTGCGGACAACTACCACAATGCCAAAAAAGCAATCAAAGAACGTCTACACATAGAGATTTAAAAGACCAATCCAACGTAATCATCACTTAAAACTTACAATACAAACATGGAGGAAACATATGACTAGAACCTTCGAAAACTCTGGTAGCGAAAAGGAATTTTTGGACATCTATCAGCGAGAGGAAATGGATAAGTACGTTAAGCCCTCAGTGACCGTTGACTCGGTCATCTTCCGCTATTATGAAGGAAGAGTCCAAACCTTACTTATCAAGCGAAAAAACCATCCCTTCATGGGGAAATACGCCTTCAGTGGTGGCTTCGTTCAGGAGCAAGAAGATCTCAATCTAGCTGTCTGTCGCGAAGTACAGGAGGAAACATCCATTACACTCAACCCTGATCATATTGAGCAACTCATTACTGTGGGAACACCTTATCGGGATCCTCGAATGTGGACCATTACAGTGGCTTACCTCTGCTTCATGACCTTCAATGACATTCAAGTGGAAAAGGCTGCCGACGATGCTGCGTCTACGCATTGGTTAGACATTGCCATGGTAGACGGTCAACTGCAACTTGTTGATGGTGACAAGACGCTGTCACATGATGACCTTGCCTTTGACCATTGGGAAATTCTCTTAACAGCTATGGAACGTATCAAGGGACGACTCGAATACTATCCAACTATCCTTTCCATTATGCCCGAGGAAAACACCTTGACCACCTACCGCCAACTTTTTGGTACCTTCAATGAAGACTACCTCAAGATGGATTCCACAAATTTCTTGCGTCGCTTTAAACACCTCTTCCAAAAAACAGGTCGTCAGGTAGCTACTAGAACCAGAAAGGCTGCCACCTACACATATCATATCAAGCCACTCTAAAGTAAGGTCTTTGTTTGACAATTTGATACTTACATAGTAGTATTAAGAAAATTAATAAGAGGTATCCTATGAAAAGTTTTACATTGATTAGTGGAATTCTCATTACACTCTTGGGTGTCTTTTTCTTCGCTAATCCTACAAATCTTCTTGCCATCGTTGGTTGGCTATTTGCCCTAGTGATGCTAGTATCTGGTGTTTCAAGTCTCATGGTTTATTTTAAACGAGATAACGAAAACCGCTCCTTCTTCCAACTGCTTCAGAGTATCATTTCCATCGTTTTTGGTATTATTCTGCTATCAACATCAGCATGGGTGCTCTCGGGCGTAGCTGTAACCATTATCGCTTGGTGGCTTCTTGTCTCAGCATTTACGCAAGGCTTTCAAGCTTATCGCCAACGTCAATTCGGCTTCTCAGGTCAACCTGCCCTATCAATCGCCTTGATTTGTCTAGTCTTTGGACTCCTGCTCTTTAGTGCTCCGTTTTTCTCAGCCTTTCTTATTGGGCGCTTGGTAGCTTCCTTAATTATCTTCGCGGGGGTCTCTGTCCTCTCCTTTTCGTTCCGCTTGTGGTAGGAAGAAAATAGTCACTACATAAACATAAAAAAGCCTTGCAATTCACATTTGCAGGGCTTTTGTCATACTTTGATTACTAAAGAGCTTATCCTTCTAGCTCACTCAAATACTCATAGCGTTCATACTTTTCAAGCAAGGTTTCGTTAGCAGCATCCAAGTCTCGTTGGAGGGTGGCTAACTGTCCATAATCGCTAGCATTTTCAAGCATGGCTGCTTCAATCTCTTCGATTTTGGCTTCAAGGTCAGCAATCTCATCCTCGATGGTCGCCCACTCTTGTTTTTCAAAGTAGCTCATGCGTTTTTTGTCTTCTTTGACTTTCTCAACTTTAACGCTAGCTTGCTCTTTTTCCTTCTCTAAGAGGGCTGCTTGCTCTTGGAAGAAGGCTTTTTCATCAAGGTAGTCAGAGTAGTTACCAAAGAACTCTCGCACACCACCCTCTTCAAAGGCTAGAATCTTGTTAGCCACCTTGTCCAAGAAATAGCGGTCGTGACTTACGGTAACAACAGGGCCTCCAAAACCATTGAGGAAGTTTTCCAAAACTGTCAAAGTCGCAATGTCTAAATCATTTGTCGGCTCATCCAAGAGCAGAATGTTGGGCTTTTCAATCAGAATCTTAAGTAGATAAAGACGTTTCTTTTCCCCACCAGAGAGCTTGGTAATCTGTGTCCCATGGGTAGAACGAGGGAAAAGGAATTGCTCTAAGAGCTCTGTGATACTAGTTGTTCCAACCGTTGTCTTAACTTCATCTGCAACTTCTTGCAAGTAGTTAATGACACGCTTACTCTCATCCATATCTTTAATTTGCTGTGAGAAATAACCAATACGTACCGTCTCACCAATATCCAGAACACCAGCTGTAGGCACAAGGTCACCATTAATCAGATTGAGCAAGGTCGATTTCCCGACACCATTATCCCCAACAATACCGATACGATCACGATTTTGCATGATAAGATTGAAATCACTGAGAATTTGCTTGCCATCTTCATAAGCAAAATCAACATGCTCGAAGTTCACTACTTTCTTACCAATACGGCTAGTCTCAAAGTTAATTTCAAGATCGTCATTATTAACCGTTTGGTGAACCTCACCCTTAAGCTCCTTAAAACGATTGATACGAGCTTGTTGCTTGGTCGCACGTGCCTGTGGTTGCGTTCGCATCCATGCCAACTCCTGCTTATAGAGTTGCTTTTTCTTGTGAAGAGCCGCTGCATCTCGTTCATCTTGTTCAGCCTTTAGACGCACATAGTCTTGATAATTTCCCTGGTATTCAATCAGATTAGCCTGGTCTAGCTCAAAGATACGTGTGGCCACATTGTCCAAGAAATAACGGTCGTGGGTAATAAAGAGGACCGTTTTTTTAGAAGACTTAAGAAAATTAGTCAACCAAGCAATAGTATCAATATCCAAATGGTTAGTTGGCTCATCCAAGAGCAAGAGATCTGCATCATTCAAGAGAACCTGAGCCAACTGCACACGGCGACGAAGACCACCTGAGAGGTCCCCGACCTTTTGCGAGAGGTCTGACAATCCCAACTTAGACAAGACTGTCTTAACCTCGCTCTCAATGGACCAAGCATCTAGACTATCCATCTCAGCCATAACCTTCTCCAAGCGAGCCTGATTCTCCTCAGAATATTCTGCCATAAGGGTTTCATATTCTCGAATCAAAGCCATCTCACGAAGGTCTGATGACAAGACAGTTTCAAGAACCGTCTTGCTATCATCAAATTCTGGCTCTTGAGTCAAATAAGAAATCTTATAGCCATTAGCCTTGGTGAAAGGTGACACATCACCATCAAAACCAATACGCTCAGATACAACATCTAGCAAGGTTGTCTTACCTGTCCCATTGACACCAATAATCCCAATACGATCCAAATCATGGATAATGAATGAAATCTCTTTAAAAACCGTCTTATCTCCAACGGACTTGGTTAATTTTTCAACAATAAAATCTGACATCTTACTTCCTTCTTACAAATAACACCGCTACGGATCCTACGCATGCTCTGTAGCGGTGTGTCATTTTTATCACGTCTCTAGACTTATTTCATAGCTTGAACAAAGGCCATGATGGCTTCCTCGGCATTAGCTAGTTGACCATCAACGATGGCATTTTCGATAGCCTTAAGTGCACGACCAAGGTCCGGACCAGGTTTGAATCCTAGCTCCTTCATCAGTGTGCCACCATTCACAACGATTTCGTGCTTATCATGGATGAGCAACTGGCCATCCAACTCGGCAATACGCTCATAATCGACGTCCAAGCCCTGAGCCCGTCTCAAGGTTTCAGCCTCCTCTAAGAGTTCCTTACCATACTGATAAACATCTTGCTTAGTCACATCTCTCTCCAAACGGAAATTGAAAATGTCAACCAGGGACTGAACTGTCTTTTGGAAATTAACAGATGTCTTCCATTTTTTAAGAAAAGAGCGTGGATTATCGTGCTTGAGAGCCAAAAGAGTTGCCGCCCAAGCCTGCTCAGAACTTGTAAATCTAAAGTCATCAGCATAATCTGACACAAAAGACAGCCATTCTTCAGCAGTTTCTTGAAAATCCGGAAGGTACTGATAAGCTTTAGTTGCTAGAAGTGCATTGATTCCTTTTTTCCAATGTGGTGCCAAAAGCAACTTATCGAACTCGATGAAACTTCGCTCAATCGAAATCTTTTCCAAAAGAGGAGCATGGCTGGTCATAGCCTCAAAAGTCTTTTCTTCAATATCGAAATCTAAGCTCGCTGCAAAACGTAGGCCCCGCATGATGCGAAGAGCATCCTCGTTAAAGCGTTCCTCAGCCTTACCAACAGCCCTTAAGACACGGTTGTCCAAATCAGCAAGACCATTGAACTTATCAATAATCTCAGCATTTTCATTAAGAGCAAAAGCATTGACTGTAAAATCACGACGCTTAAGATCCTCTTCCAATGAACGCACAAAGGACACGCTAGACGGACGACGGTAATCCACATAGACGTCCTCTGTTCGGAAGGTCGTCACTTCATACTCACCGCCATTTTCCAAGACCAAAACGGTCCCATGCTCAATACCAATGTCTACCGTACGCTCAAAAATCTGTTTAGTCTCCTCAGGATAAGAAGACGAAGCAATATCAACATCGTGAATAGGACGGTTGAGAAGGGCATCGCGGACCGATCCACCAACAAAGTAAGCCTCAAACCCTGCAGCCTTAATTTTCTCTAATATTGGTAAAGCCTTCTGAAATTCAGAAGGCAAATAACTTAATCTCATAGTAAATGTTCCAAACCATAAACAAGCTGATTACGTTTAACAACTTCTTTAATCCCAAGGTTGACACCACCCATAAAGGAAATACGGTCGTAAGAGTCGTGACGCAAGGTCAATCCTTCTCCTTGGGCACCAAAGATAACCTCTTGGTGAGCCACAAGACCTGGCAAACGCACACTGTGAATACGGAAACCATCAAACTCCGCACCACGTGCCCCAGCAAGTGTTTCCACCTCATCCTCAGCACCCTGACGTTTCGTTTCGCGAACCTCACGAATAAGTTCAGCTGTTTTCACCGCTGTACCTGAAGGCGCATCCTTTTTCTTGTCATGGTGAAGCTCAATAATTTCAAGATCTGGGAAATATTTGCTAGCTTCTGCCGCAAACTTCATAAGAAGGATAGCACCAATAGCAAAGTTAGGTGCAATCAAACCACCAATAGACTTGTCTTTAGAAAGGTCTGTTAATTCCTGAATTTGTACCTCAGTAAATCCTGTGGTACCCACAACTGGCGCAAAACCATTCTCCAAAGCAAAACGAGTATTTTCATAGGCAACAGCAGGCATAGTGAAATCCACCCAGACGTCTGCATCAAAGCCAACCAAATCCGCTTTATCTGTGAAGACAGGAATACCGTCCACTTCTTTTTCTGTCGCAAATGGGTCAAGCAAGGCAGCCAAAGTCAATTCGTCATCTCCCTTGACCATCTCAACCGCAGTTGAACCCATTCTTCCTTTAAATCCAGCAACAATAACTCTAATAGACATGTCATTTTTCCTCTCTTTTGATCTTAATCATAGACAAGCCCCCATCCCACATGGATAGTACTTATTTGGTAAATTTAGGTGTTAGACCTAACACTAGTGCTCCTTCACCCAAGTGTGTCGCAATTACGGCACATAAGGATACCACTGTTGAAACGCTAATTCCCTGTTCTTCTATCTGTCTTTTAAATTCCTCAGCTTTTTCAGGAGCATTAGTGTGAAGGATACTAAGCTCCATTTCACGATTTTCCTCAGCTAGGGCAACCAAACGTTTCACAGCTTTCTTCTCTGTACGCACCTTTTCAAAAACAACGATTTTCCCTTCGTCATTAAAATTCAAAATAGGTTTGATAGACAAAAGATTTCCTAAAATCGCCGAACCATTCGACAAACGACCACCCTTAACCAGATGATTAAGATCATCCACAAGAATATAGGCCGTCGTTTGGTCAACTTGCTCCTCAAGCTTCTTCAAAATGTTCTCAAAAGACATTCCTTGGGCTGACCAATGCAAAACGTTTCTCACCATAGCTCCCATAGGAGCTGCTGTGATTTTTGTATCAGGAAAAGCAATCTTCAACTTGGCATGGTCCTCAATCAAAAACTGACTATTGGCCCAAAAACCAGAGATTCCTGAAGAAAGGAAAAGCCCAATGACATGGGTATAACCTTCCGCCTCCAACTCCATAAGCAAGTTATCCAAGTCAGCTAGATTTGGTTGTGACGTCTTGAGCAGTTCCTCAGAGTTTGCCATTTGTTCATAAAACTGATTGACATCCAAGTTTTTTCCTTCAACAAAAGGCTGCCCCTCAATGATGACTGGAATATCTAAAACATAAACATCAGCATGGCCCTGAATCTCAGCAGGGAGATTAACCGATGAATCCGTAATAACTGCAAGAGACATCTTAGAACTCCAAGTTGATACCTGGGCGATCCAAGGCAATTTCAGTTACTTCATAAGTCAAACGTTGAAGCGTATCCAAGAGCGGTGCAGCCAAAGCTTCTGCTTCTTCTTGTGAGAAGTCTTTTGGTTCATTGACGATACGGTTTTGAATATGGTCCATTTGAGAAACAATCCCTGAGATAACAAACTCATCACGGACAATCATAAATTGCAAAACAGCTACAACAGACGTATTGTTAGCTTCTTCATCTTTATTGTGCAACTGGAAAGTTACTTCAACATTTGTTTTAGGCACACCATTCTCTTTTTCCCACTCATGGTTACGAACATCATAGTGGTAACGGTTAACAAATACTTTTTCGCGAATTAAATCCATTAGTCATATTCTCCTTGATACAATTACTCTTTATTATAGCATAAATATGCTTTATTATGGGAATATTATTGACAGAAAAATGAGTATTTAGACTGATTTTGACAGCAACAATAATCACTAGAAAAGTAGGAGCTTTGATTTAGGACTAAGACTACTAAAATAAGGCTCCTTCATCAGAAAAGAACCTTACATTGATAGCTAACAGTCCCTCAAAGAATGTTTCTGCTGTCCCTGTTCATCAAAATTCTCAGGAGACAACCAATTCTCAAATCGTTTCTTAAGTACCGGCCACTCACTGTCAATAATCGAGAACCAGTCCGTATCACGGCTACGTCCCTTATAGATAGCATGGTTACGAAAACGCCCTTCATAGGTGAACCCTAAACGCATGGCTGCATTGGCAGAAGGGCGGTTGAGACTATCACATTTCCACTCATAACGACGATAGTTAAGATTTTCAAAGACATATTTCATAAGCAGGTATTGAGCTTCTGTGGCTGCTCGAGTCTTTTGTAAGGCAGGTGCCAAAATCACTCGCCCCATCTCAACACTGCGATTTTGGGGTGTAATAGCCATGAGTGAAAAGGTTCCTAGAACTTTACCTGAAGCCTTATCCCTGATGGCAAAGAAATAAGGATTCTGGGATTGCTCATAATCCTCCAAACACTGACGTACAGCTTCTTCAGATTCAAAAGGGTCCGCATACATATAGGTCCAATCCGAAAGAATCTGATTAGTAAAGTAAAAGTCTAAAATGTCCTCATAATGCTCTGCCACTGTCAAATGTTCAACGCTACAATAACGACCTTCTAATAGAGCAACATCTGGCATTTTACCTGGACTGGCATCTGCTAGACTTGGCCCTACTTCTTGTTGGTAGTGATTTAAAGGCATAGGATTCTCCTTTTTCATAAAGAAAAGCCTACACAAAAGTGCAGACTTTAGCTTAATTATTTAGCAACTGGGTATACAGATACTTGTTTTTTGTCGCGACCTTTACGTTCGAAACGTACAACACCTTCAACTTTAGCGAAGAGTGTATCGTCACCACCACGGCCTACGTTTACACCTGGGTAGATGTGTGTACCGCGTTGACGGTAAAGGATTGATCCACCTGATACAGTTTGTCCATCAGCTGCTTTAGCACCAAGACGTTTAGCCTGTGAATCACGACCATTGGAAGTAGAACCCCCACCTTTTTTGTGGGCGAAAAGTTGCAAGTTTTCAAGAGTTTTCAACATAAGATTGTGTCCTTTCTTAGTGATTAGTCGCTAACTTACGCGTTGATAGCGTTGATAACAACTTTTGTATAAGGTTGACGGTGACCTTGTTTACGGTGGCTACCTTTTTTAGGTTTGTATTTGAAAGTAACAACTTTCTTTTGTTTACCTTGTTTTTCGATAGTTCCGACAACAGTAGCTCCCTCAACAACTGGAGTACCTACTACAGTTTTATCACCACCGACAAGAACAACTTCGTTAAAAGTTACTTCTGATCCAGCTTCAGCGTTGATTTTTTCAACGTAGATCGCTTGACCTACTTCAACTTTAACTTGTTTTCCACCAGTTTTGATGATTGCGTATGTGCTCATGATGCACCTCCTATTAAAATTTTTAATTTGTCTGAGGTTTCCCTCTGTGAAGACTCGCCTAGTACTGCGGGGGCGAACCCACTTGTAAACAGTAGTCGTGCGGTTGCACAGGACGTGCATTTAGTCAACGTTACAATTCTATCATTTTTTCCCTCTAATGACAAGAGAAAAAGTTATTTTGATTATTCTTATTCTGCTCATTGAAATTTATCAAAGTAACGATTACCCTAATCAACTCTTATTCCATATTTTCCTAGGAAAGTCTTAGCTAGAGCCCGCTCCAGATCAACTAAGGAAAGGCTCTTATCCGTTGTCAAAATTTGATAGCGTTCACTTCCTTCGAAATAGAAGTGATTCAATGCCTGATAGCCATTTCGTTCATAAAATGCTAAACGTTTTAGACGTTGAACCCTATTAGAGACTTGCTCCTCATCCATAGGCTCAATCGTAAGCACACACGGTCGTTCTCCTGCTTCTTCCCTAACTTGTGCCAAAATCTGACTGCCATATCCCTGAGACTGTTTACTTTCTTTAACCGCGAGAAAGAGTAGGTAGACCAGGTTATCAGTACAGATTGCATAGGTAAAACCAATAAAAACTCCCTGATCAAAATAAGCCAAGAAAGATTGTCCATTTTTCAAACTGTTCCAAGACAATTGCCAGAGTGGGAGCCTCTCCTCCACAGGAAAAGCCGCTTCATAAAGTGAAGCGACCTTCTTGAATGTTGGTGTCAGAGGATAAATGTTACGAACCTCTAGTGTCATTTTCCTAACCAATAACCTTCTTATAATCTTCTGGTGTTGCTACATGAGCGTGCTCACGTTGACGATCAAGCAAGTGACTAAGGAAGTCACGGTTGCCCAAGGCTTCTTTAAGGGTTTGCTTAAATTGCCCAGCATTCATAGGTGAGAAAATATTGCTTGGTGCAGTATAATCTGGACCATGGCTTGTGTTCGTGAAAGCCAGGATAAGCAGGTTATTTTCAAAGGCAGCACGTGTCGCTGACAGGATTTCATTTTGGTGGTTAATATCTAAATAGAAATCAGCCTCTTGATAGAGACGCTTAACCTGTTCTGTTGTAATATTCGGATAAAGGCTAACATTACTATATTTAGCTAAATCCATCAAACGACTTGACATTTCAGTGATTGCCCCAATATGGTAGTGCATGGTAGGCACTTCACTAACTATGCTTTCCAAGTGTTCAATCTGATCTGAGTTGGTCAAGATAAGCGCTTGATTTTGGAAATTATTCTGACGGGCAAATGGATACATGAATCCGAGAAAGGCCACGCGAGAAGCCTGCTCTGGACTAACCAACTTTAGAAGATTCGTATATGCTGTGTATTCTTGCACTACAATCTTAGTTTGACGGTGATTGCTATCAAGAAGGAGGCGCATATTCCCAGGGACTGAATCAGTGATAGGCTCTTGCCAGAAGAGGACATCTTGACCAGAATTCGGAAGATTCATAGCTGTCAAGAAAGGTGTTGACAAGGAGTTATAAAGGATACGTCGCAAATCATAACCAGCTTCTTTAAGATAAAAGACTACAAACTCCGATTTGTTTTTGAAAATGTAGACCTTGTCTTTCCAATTCAAGATAACGTCTTTGGTCAAATGGTTAATGACGATAACTTCCTTGTTATCTGGAGTGAAATAACTAGTAATGGTCGCTTCTTGCTTAACATTGTAAGTTGTTTGTGAGAAACGGTATCCCTTATTATTGTAGCGATCAGTCACACGCAGGCGACCTGACTCATCATACCAATCCACAGCTTTAACTAGACGCTGATGAGCAGGATGCGCATAGTGAATATGACCACGTTTCTTATCAAAACGGAAGATCTCCGCGTTGCTATTTGTTCCTAAAATTTCCCAGTAGTTAGGCACAGGAACCTGATTAAAGTAAAGTGCAGAACCTTGAACCTTGTCAAAACCAGTGAAATAAAGGTAAGGTGAGGTCACATCACTAGGCAGAAATCCATCATCTGAAAGACAAACTGTTGTATTCACATAGCCAGCGACAATCAGCGAGTAATGGAGATCCCAACTACCTTGACTATAGTTCTCAAATAAATTAATCATGATTAGTCATCTCCTTTACTAAGTTAAGCCACTTCTGCTCGATTTCCTCTGTCAAAAAGCCTTTGGCGATATCATAAGAGACTTGATGAACATAATCTAAATCTGAACGATTGAAGAAAGCTACAATTTTCTCTGCCAAGGCAGCCACAATAGCAAGCTCGTCATCTTTTTCAAATCGAGGGATGAGGTAACCATTTTCATTATCCTTGATAAAAGTTTGGTTCCCATAACGGACATCAAAACCAATCATACCAAGGCCCGATCCAACAGCTTCTAGAAGTGTCAAGCCAAAACCTTCACTCTTAGAACCTGATAGGTAAAGTTCATAATCCTTGTAGACTTCTGTTAAATCTTGGTGACCCTTAAGATGAATGTAATCCTGAGCGTGATTTTCCTCGATAATTGCCTTAAGCTTAGCTTCTTCAGCACCTGTACCAAAGATATCAAAGTTCACTTGTGGCAGACTTTCTTTAGCCTTAACAACAGCCTTAGCCAACCAATCCACGTGCTTTTCATTGGCCAAACGTGAAGCTGTGATGATTGAGAATGGTTTACGATCTCCCTCAGGCTCTCTCAGTTTATCCAAACTTCCCACAGGAATCGTTACGATATTAGGTGAAAATGGTGTGTATTTGTTGAACTGATCTAGCATAATGCTACGTTGACGTTCTGTCGCTGTGATGAAGAAATCAACCTTATCTGCATTGCTGAATTGGTACTCGTAGAAGTTATTCCAAAGAATAGTCTTGTCTGTCACAGCATTTTCACTAAAGTGCTCTGCATGGACCACAACCCCAAGCTTAGCAGGTTTAGTATTACGGAAAACAGCCTGCCCTGTGCCAGTTGCACGGTCCAAGATAACGATATCCTGGTCAGTTAGACCAAGTTGTGACATAAAGTAGGCGATAAATTCATGTTTAGATGACAAAATCTTATCTGGGAAACGGAAGACACTATCCTTGCCATCAACAATTTCATCATAAGCAATACTGCCATCTTCATTGAAGAAACGACGTTGATAGAGGTGTGCCTTGTTATCTACAGGGGTGTAGTACTCCGTGAACATCTTAGTGTAAGAGTAAAAATCTTTACGAATTAAGCAACCACGCGATACTTTTTCCACACGATGGACAATATCTTCACCCTCTTTACGCAAATAAGCGGCGTAGAAAATATCTTCCTTGGCACAAAAGAGCTTAACCACCTTGCCATTAATCTCACGACGCGTGATGTCATAAGGGATTTCCTTTTCCAAATCCTTGACAGTATAGGTCGTTGGAGCAATTTTCAGGTCTGTAAAATAGCTGTACAGCCAGATGACGTCTTCATCTTCAAACCCCATGTTACGGGTCAAATCTGAAAGATTGTCCTGCAGGAACATATCCATAAAGACAAATTTGGCCTTAATACCTGTGTTTTTGAAAATTGTAGAACGATAGGCCTGAGCGTACTCAACACCACTTGATGCCCAACCGATTCCTAAATTGATGTTATAAACAGTCATGTATTTTCCTTTCTGGGTAAAAGCTCAACATCGACATTTCTTTTTGGACATACCTAACTCTAGTAGCACCTAAATACTACTATGTTAGTACTATATCCTCCTAGACTAGAGCAAGTCTTCAATAAGTGTATCCACTTCGTCTTGCGCTTCTTCAATAGGTGTGATTTCAGTCACCATGATTCCCGCAACCGCACGTTCAACCAAGGCTTCAACATCCATACGACGTTCATATTGTTTAACGTTTTTGATTTTTGGATTAGTCTTTGGACGGTCAGGTGCAAAGATAGTACAGCAATCCTCAAAAGGTTGGATGGAAATGTCAAAGGTATCAATTTTTTGTGCCAAATCAATGATTTCCAACTTGTCCATTGTGACAACTGGGCGAATCACTGGCGTACATGTCACAGCATTAATCGCCTGCATAGACTCCATAGTCTGACTAGCAACCTGACCAAGACTCTCACCATTGATAATCACAAGACCTCGACGTTCTTCTCGAATGCGGTCAGTAATACGCATCATAAAACGACGCGTCAAGGTCATCAAATAAGCCTCAGGCGCTTTTTCTTTGATTTCCTCTTGGATTTCAGTAAATGGTACTTCGATGAACTGGATATTACCACCAAACTTGGTCAACTTACGGGTCAAATCTTGAGCCTTTTTCAGTGCACCAGGACTGGTATAAGGAGGGCTTGCAAAGTGGACAGCTTCGATATCTACACCACGTTTAAGGGCAAGATAGCCTGCCACTGGTGAGTCAATCCCACCTGAAAGCATGAGCATTCCTTTACCCGCAGTCCCTACAGGCAAGCCACCAGCTCCTTTAATCTCCTCATGAGAAATATAAGCTGCCTCGGCACGAATTTCTACCTTAAGGTTGACATCTGGACCCTTCATCTGAGCCTTAATGTCAGGCAATACATCAAAAACTGCATTTCCTAAAGTAAGATTGAGCTCACGACTATCGAGAACAAAATCATGGTCACTACGTTTAGCAGTCACTTTAAAGGTAAGACCGTCACGATAGAGCCCAGTCATAATGTCTTGAACAGCCTTTTTCAAGACCTCGACATCTTTTTCAAACTTGTAAACAGGACTAAAGGCTTGAATACCAAAAATTTGCTTCAAAGACTCTGCTACTGGCTCATAGTCTGTACCGTTGAGGTAGATGTGACCACGGTCTCGGTCAAAAGTCACTTTAACATCTGGATAGATGGATAGAACATCCTTGATGTTATTTCTAAGTTTATTGATAAAGCGCATACGGTTTTTGCCCTTGGTAGACAATTCACCATAGCGAACCATAATTTCTGAATATGTTAGTGTCATTCCTTTTCCTTTTAAATTTAGTCTTATTGTTTAATTGCTTAAATCTTGCTATCTCACTTTTTGTGTCTTGGCGTAGACCTGCTTGAAAATCGTGAGAAACTGTTCTACCTGTCCCATATCATTGTCATCATCAAGACTGATACGTACAGCCGTTTGAGCTAATTTAGTCGGAACACCCATAGAAATGAGAGTCCCTGCTGGTTTTCCCGCCTTAGATGAACATGCAGATGTCGTTGAAATATAGATTTGATGCTCTTCAAAAGCATGGACAATAACTTCACCACGAACACCCTTGATTCCAAAGGTCAAAATATTGGGCGCAAAGTCCTCACCCTCACCTGAGAAAATAGTAATGTCCTCATACTTAGTCAATTCGTCAAAGATAATTTTTTTCATCTTGGCAATTTTCGGAAGAGAAAACGCCTCTTTGTCAGTAACTAAGCGCAAGGCCTTAGCCATACTCGCAATGCCAGCAACATTCTCAGTCGTTGAACGAAAGTCTTTTTCTTGACCACCACCTGTTAAGAGCGGCGTAATCTTTTTCCCTGCCTTTTTGTAGACAAAACCGACACCTCGAACAGCATGGAATTTGTGACCAGAAAAAGTTGCAAAGTCAACACGGTCTGTTAAATAAGCTGATACAGGAATCTTCCCAATGGCCTGAACAGCATCCACATGGAAAGATATCGTCGGCTCATCAGCCAATATATCCGAGATAGCTTGAATAGGTTGGATTGATCCGATTTCGTTATTAACGGCCATAACCGAAACCAAGATCGTGTCGGGGCGTAATAATCCAGCAAGAGCTTCAACATCCACAAATCCTTGCTCATTAACTGGTGCATAGGACACTTCAAAACCATGCTCTGAAAGCCATTTGGCAGACTCTTTTACCGCAGGGTGCTCAATATCAGAAACAATGATGTGTTTGCCATAAGGTTCTTTTTCAAAAGCCACTCCTTTAATGACCCAGTTGTCGCCTTCGGTTCCTCCAGACGTAAAGAAAATCTCATCGGCTGATTTTCCAATGAGGTCCGCAACTTGCTTACGAGAAGCCTCCAAAATACGTGTCGCAGATGTTCCTAATTGGTGCAGGCTGGATGGGTTCCCAAAAATTTTAGTAGCCACTTCTTGATAGGTTCTAAGTGCCTCTGGATAAGGCACCGTAGTGGCTGAATTATCAAAATAAATCATGATTTTTCCTCGATTTTTATTTACTATTTATTATAGCATAATTTTTTTAGCAATTTTTGCGAGAAAATCATATAATAGAAAGTACGAAATATTTTTAAGGAGAGCATCATGTCTGAAAATTACTCACGCCGTAATCATTCATCAAAAGAAGAAAAAAAATCTGCCCCAAAGGTGACTGAACACGTTACAAAAGGCTTCACTGCCTTCCAAAAAGTCCTTACTGCCGTCGGGACAATTTTGTCAATCATCGTGGCTTCAATCACCATCATGAATTTCACAGCCTCTAAAAATAAGGACACTTCTGATTCATCAGCCAATCAATCAACTGTAGTCATCAAAGAAGGCAATAATAAGACTCAAGAATCAAGCGCCGCTTCATCTAGTTATGGCAATGCGACTGATTCAGAAACACAAACAAGTAGCCAAGCAGGAACCAACACCTATTCGTCATCTGCAGACACAACAACGGGTGGCAATACGACTACCTCTTCATCAGCAGCTACTGCAGACACAACATCTGGCAATGCGACTACTGGTGACGCAACAACTGGTGACGCCGCTTCTAACTAAGACATGTAAAAGGCTAGGAAACCCTGCCTTTTTTCTATAATCCTATGAACTATACAGAAACTCTAAATTTTATCCATTCTTTCAAGGGCAATGGCCGTCGCCCTCAACTCGAACGTATGCGTTGGCTTTTGAAACAAGCCGGAAACCCTCAGACTCACTTTCCAACGGTGCATATTGTCGGGACCAACGGTAAGGGATCAACAACAAGCTACCTACAAAATATCCTAACAAAGTCAGGCTATCAGGTCGGGACCTTTACTTCCCCTTATATTACTCGTTTCAACGAACGTATTAGTATAAACGGTACAGAAATCCCTGATAAGGATTTGATTAGCCTTGTCGAGAAAGCTCAGGTTCTTCTTGATGATTTAGAAGAGCACACTGCTTTTGACCGACCAACGGAATTCGAGTTGGTCACCTTACTCATGTTCCTCTACTTCGACCTTAAACAGGTTGATATGGCTATCATTGAAGCAGGTATTGGTGGACGCCTTGATTCGACCAATGTCCTTTCGCCAGAGCTTGTCATCTGTACTTCAATTGGCTTTGATCACACTGAAACCTTGGGCAATAGCCTTTTGGACATCTCCAATCATAAAGCAGGCGTCATGCGAGAAAACACACCTATCTTACTTGGTCGTGTCTCTGCAGAAGTTGAACAATTTTTCAACCAAAAATCACATGACCTACAAGCTCCTTTAGCCGTCATTGATAGGGAAATTCAGCTGCTTCCGAAAGACAACCAAACGATCCAAGTTTCTTATGACCATTGGGAAAGTCCAGATCTTAAGCTACCAATGCTAGGACGACATCAAGAAAACAATGCTGGGTTAGCTGTCACTGCTGCCCATCTCTTGACTCCAACATTTCCTAAGATTACTAATAAGAGCATTCAAGATGGTATTTGTGACACACACTGGCCTGGTCGTAGTGAGTGGATTGGAAATAACATTTACCTAGATGGTGCCCATAATCCTCAGGGAATTGCCAGCCTAAAACAGGTATTAAAAGATAACTTTGCCAACCGTCGAATCCACATTCTCTTCGCTGGACTGAGACGAAAACCTTTAGCAAACTTACTAGAAGAACTGAAAGATTATGATATTACGGTAACCAACTTTGACTTTTTTGAAGCACTGCCCTTGGATGACTATCCTCAAAACTTCAAATGTGCGGCCGACTATAGAGAATGGCTAGCACAAGCTGAATCAGCAGATTCTGATGACCTATTTGTTGTCACAGGATCCCTTTACTTTATCTCAGAAGTAAGAAACTACTTATTAAACGAAAGAAAGGCCTAAAGGTCTTTTTTATTGAGACAATATACAGTTACACACAAAATATAGGCTGTTATTTGAACATAAAGAAAAGTCTATCTATGTTTGCTAGACAGACTTCACCTTTTTACCTCATCGTTACAAATTCTTCTGAACCGGTTGGATGAATGGCAACCGTATTATCAAAATCAGCCTTAGTTGCTCCCATCTTAATAGCCACAGAGAAGCCTTGAATCATCTCGTCGACACCGTAGCCAATGCCATGAAGACCGATGATTTTTTCATTCTCACCAAGTGTTACTAATTTCATAGTTGACGGCTGACGATTGTTTGCAAGAGCTGTATACATTGGAGTGAAACTAGATTTATAGACCTTGATATTCTCCGCACCATATTTAGCAATTGCTTTTTCCTCAGTCAAACCAACAGAACCAATGACTGGGTGGCTAAAGACTACAGTGGCTACATCAGTGTAATCAAGCTTAGCATCGGCTTTATTGTTGAAGAGTCGCTCTGACAATTGACGTCCCGCCTTGATTGCAACTGGCGTCAAATCTAGTTTACCAGTCACATCACCAAGGGCGTAGATACCAGGAACTGATGTATTTTCAAAGGCGTCTGAATAAATGTTACCTCGTTCAGTCAACTCAACGCCCGTCTTTTCAAGACCAAAGCCAGAGGTATTGGCTGCACGACCAATAGCCCAAATGAGGCAATCAACAGTGATCGTTTCTCCATTGTCAAAGCTAATGGTCAAAGAATCGTCAGCATTTTTCACTACTTCTGTAGCATTAGCATGCGTGTGAAGGGTCGGACCTGATTTAGCCATCTCATCGACTAAGACATCGATAATATCCTTGTCAAAGGTACGTAATGGGCGATCCTTACGAACAAAGAGATGCGTGTCACTACCAAGAGCATTGAGAACACCAGCAACCTCAACGGCGATATAGCCAGCACCGATAACAGCTGTACGTTTTGGTACCTCATCTAACTCAAAGAAACCATCTGAAGTAATCCCATATTCACTACCTGGAATATTTGGATAAAGAGCATGACCACCTGTTGCAATAAGGATATGGGGTGCTGTATAAAGCTCCCCCGCCACTTCAACCGTATGAGGATCAACAAATCTTGCATACTCGTATACACGTTCAACGCCATTGCTATCAAAACCACGCTCATAAGAGCCCTGGATACGGTCGATATAAGCCTGACGATTGGCCTTAAGCCTTGCAAAATCAAACTTATTAACCGTCACATCAAAACCATACTCGCCTGCATAACGGTGAAGGGTCTCAGCAACCTGAGCACCATACCACATGACCTTTTTAGGTACACAGCCCACATTGACACAGGTACCGCCGACCTCTTTTCCTTCAAAGAGAATAACCTTAGCACCATGCATGGCAGCACGATTGGCACTAGCAATCCCACCAGAACCACCACCAATGACAATATAATCGTATTCTTTTACCATATTTTACCTCTTATATTTCTTTATACAGCGTACTGGCTACTAGATAAGCCATTTCTGCCTATACTTTATCATAAAATAGGTACCCTGACAAAAATCTGCTACGACACAAAAAAACAACCCCGAACTCAACGAGATTGTTTAATCATATCTTATTTATCAAGTGGTTTGCGGAGGAATCCGAAAAGGATACCTGATACCACAGCACCAATCAAGATGAAGAGAAGGTAGAGAAGGGCATTTGATGTGAGGGCGATAACGAAGATACCTCCGTGTGGTGCCATCAATTTGATTCCTGCCATACCTACGAGAGCACCTGTAAGAGCTGAACCGACGATAAAGCTTGGGATAGCGCGTGCTGGGTCAGCTGCACCAAATGGGATCGCACCTTCAGTGATGAATGAGAGTCCCATAACGATGTTTGTCAAACCAGAGTTGCGTTCTTCTTCGGTGAATTTATCTTTAAATAAGAGTGTCGCTACAAAGACTGCCAATGGAGGAACCATACCAGCTGCCATAACTGCTGCCATAACAACTGAACCACCTGAAGTCACTGTTGCTGCGAGAGTACCTGTACCAAAGACATAAGCTGCTTTGTTGACTGGTCCACCCATATCCACTGCCATCATACCACCAACAAGGAGACCAAGTAATACGGCTGAGCTTCCTGACAAGCTTGACAAGAAGTTATTAAGACCAGTATTGATTGCTGCCATTGGGATATTCACTGCCAACATCAAGAAACCTGTAGCAAATACACCTAGAAGTGGCAAGAGCAAGATAGAACGGATTCCTTCAAGAGCACGTGGGATACCTGCCAAGAGTTTACGAAGAACGAGGATAACACCACCTGCAAGGAAACCACCAACAAGAGCTCCAAGGAAACCTGAAGATACACCAGCAAGGGCAAGGGTTGCTTTACCACCTGAACCAAATGGAACTCCGCCAAAGGCTGCACCACTTGAAGCAATAGCACCAGCTACGAAACCTGAAACCAAACCTGGTTTTTCAGCGATAGAATAAGCAATGTAACCTGCAAGTACTGGAAGCATGAAGCCAAAGGCCGCACCACCAATTGCTTTGAATTGAGCAGCAATTTCGTGGTAAGAACCAAGTTGTGACAATTGATCTTTAGGAACACCCATGATTTGGTCAAGCAAGAAGGCAAGCGCAATCATGATACCACCACCGATAACGAATGGGAGCATTTGTGATACCCCACTCATCAAGTGTTTATAGAAGGCACCACCGAGGCTCAATTTCTCACTTGATTCTTGAGCAGCTCCAGCATTTTCGGCATGGAAGACTTCAGCCTTACCATCCAAGATATTTTGGATTAATTCTTGAGGTTGACGAATACCTGCAGCGACTGGTTTAGAAAGCAATTTTTTACCATCAAAACGTGCTGTTTCAACTGCCTTGTCTGCCGCTACGATAACACCTACAGCCTTACTGATTTCTTCAGCAGTCAATGGTGTTCCGACACCTGAAGCACCGTTAGTTTCAACACGAACATTGACTCCCATTTCTTCACCTGTTTTAATCAGTGATTCTTCAGCCATGTAAGTGTGAGCAATACCAGTTGTACAAGCTGTTACAGCTACAATAAGTGGTTTATCGCTTGAAGCTGCTTCTTTAACAGCTTGTGCTTTCTTAGCTTCCTCAGCTTGTGCTTCTTCTTCGCCAGTATTAAAAGCAGCAATCACTTCATCTGGAGAAGTTACCTTACGCAAACGATCTGCAAAACCATCTTGCATAAGATATTTTGACAACTCAGCAAGAGCTGCCAAGTGAGTGTCATTTGCTCCCTCTGGAGCAGCAATCATAAAGAAGAGGTCTGTAGGTTGACCATCAAGTGATTCGTAATCTACACCTTTATTAGATTTAGCAAAAAGTACTGTTGCTTCTTTTACTGCAGCATTTTTACTGTGTGGCATAGCGATTCCATCACCCAAACCAGTTGATGTTTGTGCTTCACGAGCCATAATGCCTGCTTTGAAAACATCAAAGTCGGTCACAACACCATTGTCAACCAAGCTGTTAATCATTTCATCGATAGCAGCTTCTTTTGTAGTTGCTTGAAGGTCAAGCAACATGACTTTTTTGTTCAGTAAGTCCTGAATTTTCATAGTTTTTCTACCTCTACTTTATTGTATGTTTCTTTAATAAATTCAATTGTCGCTAAGTCATCTGAGAAAGCTGTAGATGTTCCACATGCTACTCCCCATTTGAGAGCCTCAATTGGATCACTTGATTTAACAAACTCACCAGTGAAACCAGCAACCATTGAGTCACCCGCACCAACAGAGTTTTTAACTCTCCCCTTAATTGGTTTGGCAAAGTAAGCAGCCTCTGGTGTGACAAGCAGAGCCCCATCACCTGCCATTGAGATGATAACGTTTTGCGCCCCCTTAGCCAGGATTTCACGCGCATATTTTTCAACATCAGCCAAACCATTAAGTTTGACATTGAAAATAGCTTCTAACTCATGGTTATTTGGTTTTACCAAGAGTGGTTGGTAAGCCAAGGAATCAAGCAAGGTTTGACCTTCAAAGTCACAGACAACCTGTGCACCAGTTTCACGCACTAGTGGAATCAGTTTGTTATAGACCTTGTTTCCAAGATTGCTTGGTGCTGATCCAGCAAAAACAACCACATCATCAGCACTTACACTTGAAAGAACTGCTTCCAATTCAGCCAATTGATACTCATTAATGACAGGTCCTGCCCCGTTAATTTCAGTTTCTTGGTCAGCCTTGATTTTAACATTAATACGTGTGTCTTGATCCACAGCTACAAACTTGGTTTTAATACCTTCTGCATCCAAACCATCTGTCACAAAACGTCCTGTAAAACCACCGATGAAGCCCGTTGCAGTATTATCAACACCTAAACGTTGCAAAATACGACTAACATTAATCCCCTTACCGCCAGCGAACTTATCATCACTCTCCATGCGGTTAACTTCACCAATCTCTACTTTGTCGATACGAACAATGAAGTCGATTGATGGATTCAGCGTTACAGTATAAATCATACTTCAATAACCCTCGTTTTCTCTTTTAATTCTTTTAGGAGCTCTTCTTCCGAAGCATTTGTAATTATGGTTACTTTCTCGACCTCGGCTACCTTAGCATAGGTAATCTGACCAAGTTTAGAGGCATCCGCTAGAACATAGGCCTTTTGCGCATTAGCTATAACCGTCCGTTTAATAACTGCTTCTTCCATGTCTGGTGTGGTGAAATAATTAGCATCAACGCCATTAGCACCAATGAACGCACAATCAAAATTCAGTTGTCTGATTTGCTCTTGAGCAGTACTTCCAATAGAAGCATCCGTTGAATGTTTAACCTTTCCTCCAACAATCCTAGTGCTAACACCAAGATCTACTAGCTTAACCGCATGGTGGATAGAATTAGTCACAACAGTTACCTGACGATTAGCCAAATGTGGAATCAAAAGTTCATTTGTTGTACTAGCCTCAAGAAAGACGACATCACCTTCCTTAATCAAATCGGCAGCATAACCAGCTAACTGAGCCTTTTCTTGAACGTTTCTAATAGCTTTTTGACTATTGGCAATTTCTTCCTTTAGACCATAAATGCTTTCAGCACCGCCATGAACACGTTTAAGTTGGCCATCTGCCGCTAACTCGTCCAAGTCGCGACGAATCGTCGACTCGGAAGTATCACTTAACAAAACAGTTAGGTTTTCCAAAGTGACAAAACCATCTTGTTTCAACTGAGACAAGATAATCTGCTTACGTTCAGACTTTAGCATAATCTCTCCTTCTGTAATCGTTTACAAAATCTATTATACTAAATTTTTAATAACTGTCAACTAGAAACAGTCAAAAAAAATCAAAATATTTCATTATAAAACACTTATCTATCAAAATGACGCAATTTGATAAGAAAGTTCTTACATTTTCAAAAAGAATACCCCTTTCAGTATGAAGGGCAAAATAAAAAAGCCTTTCGGCTCTCTTATCTTATTTGGCATAGTCAACCGCACGGAATTCACGAATGACTGTAACCTTAATATTTCCTGGGTAATCCAAATTCTTCTCAATTTGTTCACGTACCTTGTGAGACAAGATTGTAACTTCATCATCTGAGATTTTATTTGGATGAACCATAATACGAATCTCACGACCAGCTTGAAGGGCGAAGCTTGTTTGAACACCGTCAAAGCTTGATGCAATTTCTTCCAAATCACGAAGGCGTTTGACATAATTCTCAACAGATTCATTACGAGCCCCTGGACGAGCCGAACTCAAAGCATCTGCTGCAGCCACAATAACTGCAATAACGCTCTCAGGTTCTACATCGCCATGGTGGCTGGCAATGGCATTGACCACAACTGGATGTTCTTTGTACTTACGTGCAAACTCTGCACCAATCTCTACGTGGCTACCTTCGACTTCTTTGTCAATGGCTTTCCCCATATCGTGAAGGAATCCAGCACGACGAGCAAGGGCAACATTTTCACCCAATTCACCAGCCATGATACCTGCTAGTTTACCAACTTCAACTGAGTGACGAAGGACGTTTTGACCATACGACGTACGGAACTGCAAGCGTCCCATAATCTTAATCAAATCAGGATGAAGATTCATAGCGCCAATTTCGTAGGCTGCCTCTTCACCATATTCACGGATACGGTTATCCATTTCCTGACGGCTCTTCTCAACCAACTCTTCAATACGAGCCGGATGGATACGACCATCCTTAATCAAGGCCTCGAGAGTCATACGTGCAATTTCACGACGAACTGGATCAAAACCAGAAAGGACAACCACTTCTGGAGTGTCGTCAATAATAACGTCAATACCAGTTAGACTTTCAAGCGTACGGATGTTACGCCCCTCACGTCCAATGATACGACCTTTCATATTGTCATCTGGAAGGTGAACAGTGGTTACTGTTTGTTCAGTAACATAATCTCCAGCCAAGCGTTGCATAGCTTGCGCCAACAAATTTTTGGCCTTCTTATCAACAGTATCTTTAACCTGTGCTTCTGCATCTTTGATACGTGTTGCAATCTCATGAGTCAGATTATTCTCAGTCTCCGTTAAGATTACCTCACGCGCCTCTGCAATGGTCATCTGACCAACACGTTCAAGTTCAGCTTGTTTCTCAGCCTCCAACTGAGTCACATTCTCTTCACGCTCATTAAGATGTTTAGATTTGTCAGCAAGACTCTGCTCTTTCTTCTCGAGGGTAAGTTCTTTACTTGATAGATTTTCATCCTTACGATCAAGGCTGGTTGCACGTTCTGTTAAACGATTTTCCATTTGTTTAAGCTCTTGACGTTCAGATTTGAATTCTTTTTCAATATCTTCTCGATATTTTCTAGCTTCCTCTTTTGCTTCTAACAAGAACTCTTTACGTTGAGCCTTACTTTCGCGTTCAGCAGTCACACGCAGATGATCTGCATCATGTTCCGCCTGACTGCGAAGGTTCACAGCGTCTTGTTCTGCCTTTAGCAAGGTAGTTTCTGCTTGTTCCTTAGCTTTGCTAAGTTTAATAGAAATTGCTAAATATCCAACGACTAAACCAATGAGTGCAAAGACAACTAAAATTATCATGTTTATCATGTCTTTACCTCAACTTTTCTAAGGTTTCCCTAAAGAAAACCGTCTTTTAGTGTATCATATTTATAGCTTTTTCTCAAATAAATACTAGAACTTTAAACTGATTTTGTGGTATCATAACTCTATTAGAATAGGGAGGTATTACCATGCCAAAAGACGTTACTGTTGAAAGTTTTGAACTTGATCACACTATTGTAAAAGCACCTTATGTCCGTCTTATTTCAGAGGAAGTTGGACCTAAAGGAGATATCATCACAAACTTTGATATCCGTTTGATTCAACCTAATGAAAACAGTATTGATACAGGTGGTCTTCATACTATCGAACACCTACTCGCTAAACTGATCCGTCAACGTATCGATGGCCTTATTGATTGCTCACCATTTGGTTGCCGTACAGGTTTCCATATGATTATGTGGGGTAAACAAGATCCTACAGAAATTGCCAAAGTTATCAAATCTAGTCTTGAAGCTATTGCTAACGAGATTACATGGGAAGATGTTCCAGGGACTACCATTGAATCTTGTGGTAACTACAAGGATCACAGTCTTCATTCAGCTAAGGAATGGGCTAAACTTATCCTTGAACAAGGTATCTCAGACCAAGCCTTCGAACGCCATACCGTATAAAAAACATTGGGGTATATCCCAATGTTTTTTAATATTTTCTAAAACGTTGATAACGCGCTTCAAGTAAGTCTTCTGTTGATAATTGGCTTAATTCAGCCAACTCATCTACAATTGCTGTCTTAATTGCTTCAATAATTTCACTTGTAAAGTAACCACGTTCTGGGATAACCTTATCAACGATTCCCATGTTAAGCAACTCGCCTGATGTAATCTTCATCAACTCTGCCGCCTCTTCTGAACGTGAGCCGTCTTTCCAGAGGATAGTTGCAAATCCTTCAGGACTCAAGATAGAATAGATGGTATTTTCAAGCATCCAAACCTTATCGGCTACTGCCAAGGCAAGAGCTCCTCCCGAACCACCTTCACCAATGATAATGGCAATAATTGGCACCTTAAGGTCGCTCATTTCCATAAGGTTACGAGCAATAGCTTCACCTTGTCCACGTTCCTCTGCCCCAACACCAGGATAAGCACCTGCAGTATTGATAAAGGTAACGACTGGACGACCAAACTTTTCAGCCTGTTTCATGAGGCGAAGAGCCTTCCGATAACCCTCTGGATGAGGTTGCCCAAAGTTACGATTGAGATTATCTTGTAGGTTTCTACCTTTTTGGATACCCACTACAGTAACCGCTTGGCCATTTAAACGACCAATACCACCAATAATGGCACCATCGTCACGGAAATTACGATCGCCATGAAGTTCGATAAAGTCATCGAAGATTCCTTGGGCAAAGTCCAAAGCAGTTAAACGGCCTTGGTCACGCGCTTCTTTTAAAATACGTGCTACGTCGCTCATTGAACACCTCCATGGAATGATAAGAGTGTGGCAATGGTATCAGCCAACTCTGTACGTTTAACAATGGCATCAACAAAACCATGTTCTTGAAGGAACTCAGCCTTTTGAAAATCATCTGGCAAAGTTTCGCGAACTGTGTTCTCAATGACACGACGACCTGCAAAACCAATCAAGGTTTGTGGCTCAGCTAAGATGATATCGCCTTCCATGGCGAAACTTGCTGTAACTCCACCAGTTGTTGGATCTGTCAATACAGTCAAATACAACAAGCCAGCATTCGAATGACGTTTTACAGCGGCTGAAATCTTAGCCATCTGCATCAAACTCATGATTCCTTCTTGCATACGAGCACCACCAGATGCTGTAAAAATAACAACTGGAAGTTTTTCCTCAATCGCATGTTCAAAGAGTTTGGTGATTTTCTCACCAACAACAGTTCCCATTGAAGCCATGATAAAGTTAGAATCCATAATGGCCAAGGCTGCTTTTTGCCCCTTGATTGTTGCAACACCGGTTACAACAGCTTCATCAAGACCTGTTTTTTCCTTAGTCGCTGCTAATTTCTCCATATAACCTGGGAAATTCAATGGATTTTCAGTTTTAATACCAGTAAAAAGTTCTTGGAATGAACCCTCATCAACCGTTAAATCGAGACGTTCTTTAGCGGAAATACGGAAGGTATAAGAACAATTTGGACAGATTTTAGCTTGTCCCAAGTCCTTTTGATAAATAGCTTGCTTACAACCAGGACATTTGGCAAAAAGTTCATCTGGAACTTCTGGTACTTGGTGATCAACCCCATTACGTACAGAACGGTTAGGATTGATACGGATATACTTTTCTTTTCGATCAAATAATCCCATAAACTTTATTCCTCACGATTCTGATAATCTGGTAGGAAGGTCTCCATCAAGAAGGAAGTATCATAATCCCCAGCGATAACGCTACGATCTGAAATCAAATCCAACTGGAAGTCAGCATTAGTCACAACACCATCGATTTCGAGCTCGTAAAGGGCACGTTGCATCTTCATGAGTGCCTCAAATCGATTCTCTCCATGAACAATGATTTTGGCAATCATTGAATCATAGTAAGGTGGAATAGTATAGCCAGGATAAACTGCACTGTCTACACGAAGACCAACACCACCACTAGGTAGGTAGAGATTGCTAATTTTCCCTGGACTAGGTGCAAAGTTGAACTTAGGATTTTCTGCATTGATACGACACTCAATAGCATGTCCCTTGATTTCAATATCATCTTGGGTCACAGAGAGTTTTTCACCTGCGGCAATACGGATTTGTTCTTTAACAATATCCACACCACTTACAAATTCTGTAACTGGGTGCTCAACTTGAACACGGGTGTTCATTTCCATAAAGTAGAACTGACCTGTTTTCTCATCAAGAAGGAACTCGATAGTACCCGCATTTTCATAATTAACAGCCTTAGCGGCACGGACAGCCGCTGAACCAATTTCGTGACGAAGTGTCTTACCAATAGCAACTGACGGTGATTCTTCCAAAACCTTTTGGTTATTACGTTGAAGAGAGCAATCACGCTCACCTAGGTGAACAATATTACCATAGCTATCTCCCAAAATTTGAACCTCGATATGACGAGCTGGGTAAATAACTTTTTCAATATACATCGCCCCATTACCAAAGGCTGCTTTAGCTTCTTGTGACGCAGATTCGAAGGCAGGAGCTAACTCTTCTTCAGTGTTAACCTTACGAATCCCCTTACCGCCACCACCAGCAGAAGCCTTAAGCATTACTGGGTAACCAAGACGGTTGGCAACCTCTAAAGCCTCCTCAACTGTAAAGACTTCACCATCTGAACCAGGAATTACAGGGACATTAGCCTTAATCATTTCAGCACGGGCATTGATTTTATCACCCATCTTGTCCATGACTTCGCCTGAAGGACCAATAAACTTGATGTTCATTTCTTCACAGAGAGTGGCAAATTTAGAGTTTTCACTCAAGAAACCAAACCCTGGATGAATAGCTTGAGCCTCAGTCACAATAGCAGCTGATAGGACACGATTCATATTCAAATAAGAATCCGTTGATTTTGCAGGCCCGATACAAATAGCTTCATCAGCAAGCATAGTATGGAGAGAATCCTTATCCGCTTCAGAATAAATAGCAACCGTTTGGATACCCAATTCACGCGCTGCACGGATAATACGCACTGCAATTTCACCACGATTGGCAATCAATAATTTTTTAAACATAAAACAAGATAACATCAGACATTTTTTGATAGTCTGTGTTGATTTCCTTTCTATGTGATAGACCAATATCTAAAGAAAAATCCTTTCCGACTGTCGCCAGAAGGATTTTCACAAAACATTAGCTTCCAATAGCAAAAGTCAAAGTACCTGATGCAGCAAGTTTACCATCGACTTCAGCCTTAGCTTCAACAACAGCAATTGTTCCACGACGTTTAACAAACTTAGCTGTCATAACAAGTTGGTCACCAGGAACCACTTGTTTTTTAAATTTAACCTTATCCATACCTGCATAAAAGACTAATTTGCCCTTGTTTTCAGGTTTAGACAATTCAAGAACACCAGCTGTTTGCGCAAGAGCTTCCATGATAAGAACACCAGGCATAACTGGGTATTGAGGAAAATGTCCATTAAAGAAAGGTTCATTGATCGTTACATTTTTAATAGCTGTGATTTCGTCTTCTGAAACTTCTAGCACACGGTCAACCAAAAGCATTGGATAACGGTGTGGTAAAGCTTCACGAATAGCATTAATATCAATTGTCATTTGATGCGTACCAATCCTTTTCCGTAGTCAACAACTTCTTCATTCGCTACCAAGATTTCAGTAATAACACCATCTTTAGGTGCTGGCACTTCATTCATCACCTTCATTGCTTCAACGATAAGAAGCGTTTGACCTTTCTTAACAGTATCACCAACAGAAACAAAGGCTGGTTTTTCAGGTGATGGAGACAAGTAAGCCACACCAACAAGTGGACTTTCAACCACTTCACCTTCAGCAGCTTGAGCAGGAGCTTCTTCAACTGGTGTTGCTGGAGTTTCAACAGCGGCAGGTGCTGAAACTGGAGCAACTGGAGCTTGAGGAGCTGGCGCAACTACTTCAACTGTAGGAGCTACTGGGGCAGCTGTTACTGAACTTGTTTGATTTTTGCTCAAGTTCAATTCTTCACCATTATTTTTGTATGAAAATTCACGTAAAGTTGAAGCATCAAATTGAGCCAATAAATCTTTGATTTCAGAAATATTCATGGATTAAGCCTCCCAACGTTTAAAGGCAAGAACAGCATTGTGTCCACCAAAACCGAAGGTATTTGAAATTGCATACTCAATATCAGCTTCTTGACCTTCACCATAAACAACATTAGCTTCGATGTAGTCAGACAATTCTTTTGTACCAGCAGTTTTCGGTACATAGCTATGACGAATAGCTTCAATGGTTGCAATAGCCTCAACTGCACCAGCAGCACCTAGCAAGTGACCTGTAAATGATTTAGTAGATGAAACTGGAACATCTTTACCAAGGACAGAAACAATGGCACCACTTTCACCCTTTTCATTAGCAGGTGTTGATGTCCCGTGAGCATTGACATAATCAACATCTTCAGGTTTGATACCAGCTTCATTGATAGCCAATTTAATTGCTTTAGCAGCACCTGAACCGTCTGGAGTTGGTGTTGTCATGTGGTAGGCATCACAGTTTGATCCGTAACCAACAATCTCAGCCAAGATGTTAGCACCACGTTTTTGGGCATGTTCCAAGCTTTCGATAACGAGAACCCCTGCACCTTCACCCATAACAAAACCATTACGGTCTTTATCAAATGGAATTGATGAACGTTCTGGATCCTCTGTTGTTGAAAGTGCTGTAAGAGCATTGAAACCACCAATACCAATCTTAGTGATTGAAGCTTCAGCACCACCAGCCAAGACAACATCATGCAAACCGAATTTAATTTCACGGAAGGCTTCACCGATTGCATCATTGGCAGAGGCACAAGCAGTCGTCACTGATTTACATACCCCTTGAGCACCAATTTTAAGAGCAATGTTACCAGCACCCATGTTTGAAAGTGCTTTAGGGATAAACATTGGTTTGATACGTTTCATCCCACGTTCGTGCATACGAATGATTTGATCTTCAAGTTCTTGAAGACCACCGATACCAGATGATACGATGACACCAACACGATCACGATCTTCTTCTTCCATGTTAAGTCCTGAATTTTCAAGAGCTTCCATAGCAGCATAAATCGCATAAAGTGAGTAAGTGTCCATACGGTTAGTATCTTTTTTCACAAAGTACTTATCGAACGGGAAATCTTGGATCTCACCAGCGTTAAAGACTGGAATTTCAGAAGCATCGAACTTCGTAATTGGTTTGATACCAATTTTACCGTCATGAAGACTGTTCCAAAATTCTTCTGGTGTATTACCGATTGGTGAGGTTACGCCGTAACCTGTAACAACAACACGATTTGTAGACATATATATTCTCCTTTTGTCGGATGGATATTCTAGTAAATGATTTTTTGATATTGACATTCAATTATTGCATGGTCATACCACCATCAATAGCGATGGTTTGACCTGTGAGATATTCTTGACTAGCCAAGAATGCTGCAACTTCAGCCACTTCTTCTGCTTGACCAATACGTTTCATTGGCACTTGAGCAATCATAGCATCTTTCATTTTCTCTGGAATAGCGTCAGTCATATCTGATTCAATGAAACCAGGAGCAATAGCATTGACACGGACACCACGAGCCGCAACTTCACGCGCAACTGATTTTGTAAAACCAATCAAACCAGCTTTTGAAGCCGCATAGTTAGCTTGACCAATATTCCCCATGAGACCTACAACAGATGACATATTGATGATGGCACCTTGACGAGCCTTAGACATTGGTTTTAAGACAGCCTGTGTCATATTGAAAGCACCAGTCAAGTTGATTTTCAAGACACGTTCAAAATCTTCTTCACTCATCTTCAACATCAACTTATCGTTAGTGATACCAGCATTATTAACTAGCACATCAACACTACCAAGCTTTTCAATAGCTTCAGCTACCATACGTTTAGCATCTTCACCGTTAGAAATATCACCTGAGATACCTACAACAGTTACACCATAATCTGCAAACTGTGCAAGCAAGTCCTCAGAGATTTCAGAACGTCCATTTAGAACAACATTGGCACCAAGACTAGCAAATTTGTGTGCCACAGCTAATCCAATTCCACGTGTTGAACCTGTTACAAAAACATTTTTATTCTTAAGTTCCATGTTTACCTCGTTTTAAACATTAAGAAGGGCATCAAGACTAGCTTGATCTTCAACATTATGAGTTGGTAAGGTTTTATCAATTTTCTTCAAGAAGCCTGACAAGACTTTTCCTGGACCAATCTCAATTACTTCATCTACACCAAATTCTTGGATAGTGGCAATCGAATCATAAAAACGTACAGGTTCCATCACCTGACGAGCCAAAAGTGCTTTGACGTCTTCTGACTTCATGATTTGAGCCTCAGTATTACCTACCAAAGGAAGCTTAAAGTCAGTGAATGACACTTTCTCAAGTTCTGCTGCCAATTTTTGACTAGCTGATTCAAGTAAAGCTGTATGGAACGGTCCTGAAACATTAAGAGGAATCAGACGTTTAGCACCAGCTTCTTTAAGCAATTCCACAGCATAATCAACAGCCTCAACTTCACCACCAATAACAATTTGTGCTGGAGTATTATAGTTAGCAGGCGTTACTACACCCTTTTCAGATGCTTTTTGACAGATTTCTTCAATCAAACTTGGATCTGTATTCATGACTGCAACCATTTTCCCACTTCCAGCAGGAGCCGCTGTTTCCATGAATTCTCCACGTTTAGCAACCAAGGCTACCGCATCCTCAAATGAGAGTGCTCCAGCCGCAACTAGGGCAGAATATTCACCCAAAGAGAGGCCGGCAACAATATCAGGAGTGATACCATTTTCTGCCAAAAGGCGATAAATGGCTACTGACGTTGTCAAAATAGCTGGTTGAGTATAGCGTGTCTGATTAAGTTTTTCTTCGTTAGAATCAATCAATTCACGCAAATCATAACCTAGAATACGACTAGCCGTATCAAATGTCTCTTTGACAACGGGATAAGTCGCATACAAATCGCTCGCCATGCCCAATTTCTGAGCCCCTTGACCAGCAAATAAGAACGCACGTTTTGTCACTATCCTAATCCTTTCGACGTTTTTAGACGTTTACATCTGCCCAACGAGCAGCTTCTTCTTTAATCACCTTGGCAGCACCTGTGTATAGGTCTTCCAAGATTTCTGCACATGTTTCTTCTTTACGAACAAGACCTGCAATTTGTCCAGCCATAACTGAACCATATTCCACATCTCCATCAACAACCGCGTTACGAAGGGCACCTGCACCAAGCTCTTCAATTTCCTCTTGAGTCTTCTTACCAGCCAAGAAATCTTTTTCAGCTTGGTTATATTCAGTAGCCAATTTATTCTTAATCGCACGAACTGGGTGTCCAACAACTGAGGCTGAAATAACAGTATCAATATCTTTAGCCTTCAAAATCATATCTTTGAAGTTTTGGTGTGCATTAGATTCTTTAGCAACAGCGAAACGCGTACCAACCTGAACGGCTTCTGCTCCAAGCATAAGAACAGCAGCCATACCACGTCCATCAGCAACACCACCAGCTCCAATAACTGGGATAGATACCGCATCAGCAACTTGGCGAACAAGTGCCATAGTTGTCAATTTACCGATGTGACCACCAGCTTCCATACCTTCTGCGACAACAGCATCTGCTCCAAGTTTTTCCATACGTTTAGCAAGTGCTACCGATGGAATAACTGGGATTACTGTAATTCCAGCTTCGTGGAAACGCTCCATATATTTACCTGGGTTTCCGGCTCCTGTTGTAACAACCTTAACGCCCTCTTCGATAACGAGGTCGACGATGTCATCTGCAAATGGTGACAAAAGCATGATATTAACACCGAATGGTTTGTCAGTGATTTGTTTTACTCTATCAATGTTAGCTTTTACCACTTCTTTAGGGGCATTACCACCACCAATAATTCCGAGTCCACCAGCATTTGAAACGGCTCCTGCCAAGTCGCCATCAGCAACCCAGGCCATACCACCTTGGAAGATTGGATATTTAATTCCTAACAGTTCTGTAATACGAGATTTCATTTTGCACCTTTTTTCGATTTTCTAATCAAATAAATAGTTTAATAATCAAAGTAATTGTATAAACAAAGGAGAATATCCCAAATAAGAATATTCTCTATGCCCTGCTTATTTAGTTTTTTCTTCTACGTAAGCAACAAGGTCACCAACAGTGTTAAGACCTTCTTCAGTTTCGATTTGGATATCGAACTCATCTTCGATTTCTGAGATAACTTGGAACACGTCAAGTGAGTCAGCGTCAAGTTCGTCAAAAGTAGTTTCTACTTTTACTTCTTCTGCATCTTTCCCAAGTTCTTCAACGATGATTTCTTGTACTTTTTCAAATACTGCCATTTTAATTTCTCCTTTAAGATAAATATATTTCTTATAATCTATGCTGGTGCATAATTTATATAACTAGATTTTAACAATAAGACTGCCCCATGTCAAACCCCCACCAAAACCTGATAAGAGAATTGTTTGACCGCTGTCTAATTTTAAGGTCCCATTCGCCACGTTTTCAGAAAGCAGAATTGGGATACTTGCCGCACTGGTATTACCATAAGACATCATGTTTGCCAAGAATTTGTCACGACTGACATCAATTTTCTTAGCCATAATATCCAAAATACGAATGTTAGCTTGATGAAGAAGGAAGTAATCAGGCTCACCTTTTTCTTCAACCAAGGCCTTAATACTCTTTGAAACCGTCTTAACGGCAAAATCAAAGATTGCTTTCCCATCCATTTGCATATAGGGATTAGGCTGATCAGACTCATCTGAATAAGGCGAGATAACTGCAGAGGCTCCTGACTCAAGACCACCCTTGCTACCATCGGTATTTAAAGATTCACCAAAGAAATGTTCTTCTTCAGATTCCTCTAATAAAACACCGCCAGCACCATCTCCGAAAAGGACTGCTGTTGTGCGATCAGACCAGTCTAAAGTTTTTGAAAGAACTTCAGAACCAATGACTAAACCTTTTTTGTATGCGCCTGACTTTATCAATTTTTCTGCGGTTGCTAAAGCAAAGACAAACCCACTACATGCCGCAGTAATATCAAAAGCAAAGGCGTTGACTGCACCAATTGCTCCTTGAACTCGAGCCGCTACTGACGGCATAGAACTATCAGGAGAAATCGTTGCAACTAAAATAAAGTCTAGCTTCTCAGGAGCTAATCCTGATTTTTCTAATAGCTGATGAGCAACATTGGTAGCTAAATCACTCGTATTCTCATTCAATGAGATGCGACGTTCCTGAATACCTGTACGTGAGCGAATCCACTCATCGCTAGTATCCATGATTTTTGATAGGTCATCATTAGTCACGACCTGAGCAGGTGCATAATGGGCAACCTGACTAATTTTTGCAAATGCCATTATTTCAACTCCTCAAGAAATGCGTGGAGATTTTCCAATCCCTTGCTCATAACCTTCAATTCCTCGTCGTTAAAGCCTTCAGTAATCCGCATCACCATTGATTTATGAAAACGACGGTGAAGACGATATACCAAACGACCCTTTTTAGAAAGCGATAAATGGACCACACGACGGTCAACTGATGAACGCGTACGGACAATATAACCTTTCTTTTCAAGTTTATTGAGAGAAGTTGTTACAGTACCAAGAGTTAGCATGAGTTCTTTAGCTACTGCACTTGGTGTCGTATCTGGATGTGTACCGATCACATCAATGGTATGCATTTCCTTGAGGGAAACATCGTTAAATTTTGAATTCTTTAAACTCGCTTCTTCGATAATAACTACGTTATTAAAAATATCAACAAGATAGCCATCAATTTTGTCGTAATTCACACCAGACTCCTTTCAATAAAACTTTGACTTTCAAATTATATCAGACTCAAACTAATTTCGCAAGCCCGATTAAAAAACTTTAGTTTTTCTTTTAGAAAATGTGGCTATTTTCCTTGGAATTTAGGTCGACGACGCTCACTATAAGCACGTACCCCTTCTTTGAAGTCCTCAGTGAAGGCAAGAGATTTTTGCAAGTCAAGTTCCAACTTAGCGTAATTTTCCCATCCTGCAAATTCAGATTCCCAAACCATTTCTTTAATGGCTTTAAAGGAATTCACTGAAGAGCGGTTCAATTTTTTAATCAATTGACTCACAGTTTTTTCAAGTTTTTCTGACTCAACAACTTTGTAGGCAATTCCCCAGTCCAAGGCTTTTTCAGCTGATACTGGCTCTCCTGTCATGGTAATTTGAGTCGCACGGTTAATACCGATTGAACGTGTCAAAAGGTAGAGACCTCCAGCGTCAGGTGCCAAACCAACACCTACAAAAGCTTGGATGAATTTAGCTTTATCAGATGCAATCGTAAAGTCTGCTGCAACAGCTAAGTTAGCTGCAGCACCTGCACATGGTCCATCAACTACCATGATGACTGGCTTAGGCAATTTTTTAAGAGCAAAAGAAATTTCATTTACCTGCTCAGCAATACGAACCAAAGACTGTACATCATCTACAGCAACCGCTTTTTGCATTTGATCAAGGTCACCACCAACAGAAAAGACTTTTCCATTAGCATTGATTACCAAGAATTTTACTGACGCATCTTGTTTAGCTTCCTCAATTGCAGCCATAATCTCATCACAAACTGGAATATTAAATCCATTTTGTACTTCTGGACGATTAAGCGTTAAAGTTGCTACTCCATCTTCAACACTATAAAGAATTGTTTCGTAAGCCATTTTTTGCATTCCTCCGATAACTAGTTCCTACATGAAAACCGTATGTTCTTTATATTTTTATCACAATTTTATTTGATGAATAGATAATTTGATTATCAAATCATTCATCGTTAATTTCTAGTATACCATAGTCCATCTAAAGGTCAACAGAAACTTAGAGTTTTTTAATTTGATACATCAAAACACCGAGTTCTACAACTAACTCGGTGTCTCTTCTATTTTAATAAATCTAAAACATCCATAAGGTTATCCAACAAGCCTTTGGCTGCACCTTGATCCATGCCAAACCGATTATCTTTAATGGCCCAAACCTCAACACCTGCAGCGACTCCAGCAGCAATCCCCTTTTCGCTATCTTCGATAATCAGCGCCTGATTTGCTTCCACGTTCAAATGCTGTAATGCTGTCAGATAAATCTCTGGGTTGGGTTTACTCTCTTTAAATTCTTCTCCTGAGAGAACCACATCAAAGAAACCATTCAAATGATTTTCCTCCAAAGCTCTAAGGATATCTGCCTTTACTGAGCTAGAAGCTAAACCTATTTTCAACCCTCGAGAATTCACTTCATTCAAGACCTTGAAAACATCAGGAAAGATTAATTCTTTATAGGGTAAGGGGTTGTCTTGTTTATAGGCATTGTACTCTTCTTGTAAAGTTGGTACATCCCAGTTATCATAGTCATCTCTGAGAATATTTTCCCAAACTTGCTTGGTATTTCCACCTATAAAGAAAGACGGGGGTAAATGGTCTATTGAAATTCCCTTTTGAGCTAAGAAATTTGCACGTCGATCATAATAATATTTTTCAGTGTCAAAAAGGACACCATCCATATCAAAAATAATTGCCTCTACCACGGGATATCCTCCTTTTCTTTCCTTATTGTACCATAATCAGACTAAATCTTACTTGCTTTTAAAAACAATGTGACAAATTGTCAGAATTTTGCTATAATTGTAGAGTAATTTAAAATTTTTGGAGTAACTATGAAAGTCATCAAATTCGGTGGAAGCTCACTTGCTTCAGCCACACAATTAGAAAAAGTCTTAAACATTGTAAAATCTGACCCTGAACGTCGCTTTGTCGTAGTATCAGCCCCTGGTAAACGTAACGATGAAGATACCAAAGTCACAGACGCCTTGATTAAATACTATAAACACTACACAAAAGGTGCTGATGTCAAAGCTGACCAAGAATGGATTATTAACCGCTATCAAGCTATGGTCGATGAGCTAGGCTTCAAATCAACAGAAATGGCGAAGATTGCTAAATCTATCAACGATCTTGCCACTCTTCCTATTGAAGACAATGATTTCCTTTATGATACTTTCCTAGCTGCAGGGGAAGATAATAACGCAAAATTAATCGCAGAATATTTCCGTAATAACGGTATTGAAGCACGTTACGTTCACCCTCGCCAAGCTGGTATTTTTGTCTCAAGCGAACCTGGAAATGCTCGTATCCTTCCAGGAGCTTATGACAAGTTGGAAGAGCTTCGTGAATCAGATGAGGTTCTTGTAATCCCTGGTTTCTTCGGTGTTACCCCTGATAATCAAATTTGTACTTTCTCACGTGGAGGCTCTGATATCACTGGTTCTATCGTTGCAGCTGGAGTTAAGGCAGATTTATATGAAAACTTCACAGATGTAGATGGTATTTTCGCAGCCCATCCTGGTGTCGTTCATGAACCACATTCAATTCCAGAGTTGACTTACAAGGAAATGCGTGAATTGGCGTATGCTGGCTTCTCAGTTCTTCATGACGAAGCCCTTCTCCCTGCCTACCGTGGTAAAATTCCACTCGTTATTAAAAATACAAATAACCCAGACCACCCAGGCACACGCATTATTCTTGAACACAAGGGTGCAACTGTCCCTGTCGTTGGTATCGCGAGTGATGATAAATTCGTCAGCATCAATATGACCAAATACCTCATGAACCGTGAAGTTGGTTTTGGACGTAAGGTCCTCCAAATTTTGGAAGATTTAAACATCCGTTGGGAACACATGCCTTCTGGAATCGATGATCTTTCAATCATTATTCGAGAACGTGAACTTACCCCAATCAAAGAACAAGAAATTCTTTCATACTTGACTCGTGAACTCGGTGTTGATGAAGTTGAAATTGAACATGGCCTTTCAATCCTCATGATTGTTGGTGAAAATATGAAAGACCACATCGGTGTTACAGCGACAGCGGCTAAAGCGCTCTCTGAAAAACATATTAACCTAGAAATGATTTCTCAAGGTTCTAGTGAGGTTTCTGTTATGTTTGTAATTGAAACCGAGCAAGAAAAAGCAGCTGTCAGAGCTCTTTACGATGCTTTTTTCCGTAGTGGTGATTAATCTAAAAACCTATCTCCTTCAAGGATAGGTTTTTTCTTTATGAAAAAATAAGTCATCTCTCATGATATCTACTCCAATAGAAAATTCGTTGAGCAATTATACACAGCAATTGCTAATCAAAAAACACTAACTTTCGTTAGTGCTTTTTTTACAAGATATTTTCGTAACTTTCACGAACGGCATCTGGCCAAACTGAAGTTTGAACCTCACCAATATGTTTCTTACGAAGCAAGAACATAGCCATACGTGACTGACCAATACCTCCACCAATTGTTAGTGGGAAAAGGCCATGTAACAAGGCTTGGTGCCAATCCAATTTCAAACGATCTTGGTCGCCAGTAATTTCAACCTGACGTTTAAGGGCATCTTCATCAACACGAATACCCATTGATGACAATTCAAAAGCATGTCCTAATTGTTCATTCCAAACCAAGATATCCCCATTCAAACCATGGTAACCATTCTCAGACTCAGTTGTCCAGTCATCATAGTCAGGTGCACGACCATCATGTGGTTTTCCATCAGGAAGAACACCACCGATACCAATCAAGAATACAGCACCATATTCCTTAGTAATAGCATCTTCACGCTCTTTTGGTGTCAAATCAGGGTACTTCTCAACAAGTTCTTCTGAATGGATAAAGGTAATTTTCTTAGGTAAAATAGCTTCAATATCGTAACGTGCTTCAACTGCTAGCTCAGTCAAACGAATAACCTTATAAATGGTTTCAACAGTTTCTTTCAAGTAAGCGATATTACGATGTCCGTCAGGAATAACTTTTTCCCAGTCCCATTGGTCAACGTAAACAGAGTGCGTTGCATCCAATGAATCTTCATCTGGACGAAGAGCCTTCATATTAACCACGAGCCCTTCACCTTCATTGAAACCAAAACGAGCCAAAGTATGGCGTTTCCATTTTGCTAATGAGTGAACAACTTCGTACGTTGCGTCAGGAATCTGAAGCACATTAACAGTTACAGGATTTTCAATACCGCTCAAATTATCCTGCATACCATCCCCGACCTTACTCAAAATAGGCCCTTGTACTTCAACGACGTCAAGTTTATCAATCAAATACTGTGTAAAAGTATTCTTCACAAAAGAAATTTCCTCTTGTTGATGAATGAAGCTCTTTTTCATACGCTCCTCCTTTAAAAAATCGATAAGCCTATTATACTCCTATTTTTCAGAAAAATAAAGAAATTTTCCAACAATTTGGAAAATTTCTTGTTTTTTATGTTAGGTTTTATCACATTTTCTTAGTCAGCTTCACAACTGCTTCTGTTCGAGCGGTATGAGGAAACATGTCTACTGACTGAATATAATTAACATCATAAACTTTAGCCAAAGAAACTAGGTCTCTAGCCAAAGTAGATACATTACATGAAACATAAACCATTTTTTCAGGAGTGTAGGCCAGTATCGTTTTAAGTAGCTTATCATCTAAACCAGTTCTAGGTGGGTCCACAATAAGAGCATCTGCTCGATAGCCTTCCTTGTACCAACGAGGAATAATATCCTCAGCCTTACCCACCTCATAGTGAGCATTCTCCAACCCAAGTGATTTAGCATTCTTTCTAGCATCCTCAATAGCCTCTGGAATAATATCCATACCTCGAATACTCTTTACCTTATTTGCAAAAGCAAGTCCAATAGTACCAACCCCACAATAAGCATCAATAAGGTGTTCAGCCTTACCTACATCCAAAGCTTCAACGGCCTGACCATAGAGTACCTCTGTTTGTTGAGGATTCAACTGGTAAAATGCACGAGGAGAGAGAGCAAAGTTATAGTCCAGTACCTCTTCTTGAATAGTGTCTTGCCCCCAAAGAATTTCCGTCTCTTGACCATAAATCTCACTGGATTTCGAATAATTATAATTGACAGCAATTGTTACAATTTCTGGAAAACTTTCCGTCAATTCCTTAACTAATTTAGTGAAAGAAACTGATTTAGAGGTTACAAAAATCAACTGAACCTGATTTGAACCCAAAGCACGTCGTATCATAACCGTCCGAATTCCAGCAATTTTACGCTCATTATAAATTGGCAACCTGTATTTATCTAACAAATTTGTCACCTTATTCATGATGACTTGAGTTAGCTCATCCTGAACTAGGCAATCATCAATATTAATGAGGCGATGACTCCCTTCCGCAAATAAGCCAGCTTTGACTGAACCACCAAAAGAACGGGTTTGAAATTGTAGTTTGGCTCGATAATGTTGTGGTTGCTCCATCCCTATTGTTGGACGAATGTCATATGACTCAAAATTAGCCGGTTTAAACTTCTTCAAGGCTTGGCCTAGTAAGTCAGTTTTAAACTCTAATTGCTTATCATAACGAAGATGCATTAACTGGCAACCGCCACAGTCTTCATAAATACTACATGCAGGTTCAACACGAAACTTAGAAGGCTTATTAATCTTTAATAATTTCGCCTGAACAAAGTTTCTCTTGACAGAAACAACCTGACAGAACACCTCTTCACCCTTCAAAGCCCCTGGCACAAAAACTAGAGTTTTCTTATAAAAACCAATGCCTTCGCCATTGATTCCCATGCGTTTTATCTTAAGCGGGATACGCTGTTTCACTTGTAAATTCATACTACCATTCTAACATTTTGATATAATAATAACTATGAAAATCACAAAAATCGAGAAGAAAAAGAGACTTTATCTCCTTGAGATAGACAAAAAAGAGAGTCTCTACGTTACAGAAGATACCATCGTTAAATACATGTTGACCAAAGAAATGATACTGGACAAAAATCAACTAGAGGACATTAAATCCTATGCCCAGTTCTCACATGGTAAAAACTTAGCCCTCTATTTTATTTCATTTAAACAACGTACTGAGAAAGAGGTAAAAGATTACCTTTTTAAACATGAAATAAACCCTCATATAATTCCAAAAATTATTGATAATCTAAAAAGAGATCACTGGATTGATGATTACAAACTCCTAGAAAGTTTAGCTCAACAAAATCTGAATTCAGGCGATAAAGGAGCCTATGTGCTGAAGCAAAAATGGCTTCAAAAAGGTTGTAACAAACAGATCATTGACGATGTTTTAAGTCAATTCGATTTCTCAGAAATAGCCATTAGAGTAGCTTCAAAACTGTTTCGAAAATATCAGGGAAAACTACCATCTAAAGCCCTAAAAGATAAATTAACTCAAAGCCTTATCAATAAAGGTTTTTCATTTCAAGAAAGTAAACTAGCAATCGATCATCTAGAACTTGAAGCAGATGAAGAAACTGAACAAGCTCTCCTTTATAAAGAAATAGATAAGCAATATCAAAAATTTAGTAAAAAATACGACGGTTATGAACTTAAGCAGCGCTTGACACAATCTTTAGCCAGAAAAGGTTATGACTTTGATGCCATAGCATCCACTCTAAGAGAATATTTATAGGAATTCCCCCTCTTTTCACAAAATTATGATACAATAGTGGAGATAACCCTTATTGTAGAAAGAGGACGCCATGAAATTACCAAAAGAAGGCGACTTTATCACAATTCAAAGTTATAAGCATGATGGTAGTTTGCACCGTACTTGGCGCGATACTATGGTACTAAAGACAACTGAGAATGCTGTTATTGGCGTTAACGACCACACCCTCGTTACTGAAGCAGACGGAAGACGATGGGTAACACGTGAACCTGCTATTGTTTATTTCCACAAAAAATACTGGTTTAATATTATAGCCATGATTAGGGATAACGGCATTTCCTACTACTGCAATTTAGCTAGTCCATATATTTTGGACCAAGAAGCACTAAAATATATTGACTACGACCTAGATGTCAAAGTCTTCGCTGATGGTGAAAAAAAATTGCTAGATGTAGATGAGTATGAAACACATAAAAAAGAAATGCATTACTCTCCTGATATTGACTATATCTTAAAGGAACATGTTAAAATCTTGGTAGATTGGATTAACAATGGTAAGGGGCCATTTTCACAATCTTATGTTAACATCTGGTACAAACGTTATCTTGAACTAAGGAATCGTTAAAGTTGTCATAAAAAAGACTAGTAATAATACTAGTCTTTTTTTGCACTAAAAACTAATGCTTCAGAATCTAAGTCCATATTCAAAAGATAACGACCTTCTTCTACTTGAATAAGATACCCTAATAATTCTAAAGCATCAACAAAAATATTCCTCCTTTTTTGAAGTGCATATTCCTTCCTAACGTATTTTAAAAGAAAAGTCGTAACATGTTTCAAAAAATATTCAGAATTAACATCCCCTAATATGTCATATAATCTATTCTGCTCTTCCGATAATGGGAGATTTTCTCTTAATTTATAGAAATAATTTGAAATCGTAAGTTCGTCTCTCGTGATACTCGTTTGTTCGATAATAACAACTTCATTAGTAGAATTAGTTATCTCAGTAACAAATCTACGATTTAATAATTCTAAATAACAAGTAGAATCATCTTCAATAAAAAAATGCTGATCTAAGTCAATTGTAGAAGAATCAGACACTAGATTAATTAATAGACGATAACGCTTCTCAAATCGTTCAATATAGCCTGCTTTTACAAACTCCTCAATTAATTTATCTATATTCTTTTGAAAAGGAAACTCCCTTTTTATTGCTCTCAGGGTCACAGGCTGATTAAGATATAGATAATTCACTATTTCCATAAAAAAAACTTGCTTACATAGTTTGTTTGGGTTAAATTGTATTATCATAAGAAGTATTATACCATTAATCAGACCACTAAAAAAAGGCCTGACGGCCTAATTTTATGCATTAAAGCTTTCAGTCAACTGTGGTACTACTTGTTTCTTACGAGAAACGGCACCTTCAAGGAAAGCATGATTATTTTCTAAAACAAAATCAAAAGCATTTTCAACTTTATCAGCATTTGAACCAAGTGCAAGAATTTCTGAATTTGAATTAAGGATATCAGTAATCATTAAGACAAAGTCAGAGTATCCATTGTTTTTAATTGAGTTATTAATAGCTTCTTCGATTTCCTCTTGACGAGAAAGAACATCAGAAATATCAACTGTATTAACTTGTGCAACACGAACTTGATTACCATTCAATTCAAAAGTTTTGGCATCAATATCAATAAGTTCTTCAGCAGATTTTGATGAAAGATTAGTACCAGCTTTAAGCATAGCAAGTCCATATTCTTCCAAATTAACACCAGCAATTTCTGCAAGTTCAGCAGCAACTGCAGGATCTGAAGCATGTGTAGTTGGAGATTTAAGGAGAAGAGTATCCGAAATCAAACCTGACAAAAGCAAACCAGCCACTTCCTTAGGAACTTCAACATTGTTTTCTTTGAACATACGATAAACAATTGAAGAAGCTGATCCAACAGGTTCCAATCGCATCATTAATGGATTAGCGGTTTCAAAGTTAGCCACACGATGATGGTCTACTACCTCAATAACCTCAACATCCTTAATATCTGAAATAGATTGTTGAAACTCATTATGGTCTGTAAGAATTACTTGATTAACTCCCTCTGACAAAGCTGATTCAACAACTCGTGGTGCCTCAACACTAAAATAATCAAGAACGAAAGCTGTTTCTTCGTTAGGATTACCTAAAGCAACAGCTTCAGCATCAACACCAAGTTGACGTTTCAAATAAGCATATCCATAAGAAGACCCGATTGCATCAGAATCAGGGTTTTGATGACCAAAAACAAAAACTTTAGACATAAATTCACCTCAAAAATAGTATTATAAGATATTATAACATATAAAAAAAAGAAACAAAATAAAAAAGAGTAACCTAAGTTACTCTAAATATAGTCCGTACGGGATTCGAACCCGTGTTACCGCCGTGAAAAGGCGGTGTC
>NZ_LSIW01000112.1:0-327 GCF_001556435.1 Streptococcus sp. CCH5-D3 | reverse complement strand
CTGGTACCAATTCGTAAACTTTACCATCAGTTGTTGTGATAGTCTTAGGACGATTATCTACTACTGTATCGTAGTCTTTATCGACTGGTTGATCTTTTTCATCAACAACTGAAGTCTTGATTGTGTTACCTTCAGTATCTTTATAGTGAACGTAAACGTCACCCTTCACTTCTTTGTAGACGTAAGTGATGATTGAACGTGGTTTATCAACTTTACCTTTAATTGGGTCAGATGATTCAAGGTGTCCATCGCCATCAACTTTACCTACTGGGTAGTCACCTTTCGGTACGATCTTGTATGTCTTACCGTCTGGAGTCTTGATTGTCT
>NZ_LSIW01000111.1:0-391 GCF_001556435.1 Streptococcus sp. CCH5-D3 | reverse complement strand
TTCACAAAGTTAAAAAACATTGGGTAACTATTGCAGTGACAGGACTTGCTTTGGGATTGAGTTTTGCAGGACTCAGCTACGCTTCAGCTGAAGAACAACCTACACCTGTTAATGAAGCAACTGTTGAAGCCATCATCAAAGAAGGCGCTATTGACGTTGAGGCTCCAGCAAGTAATGAAGCCACAACTAAACCTGTAGAAAACACAGCTGCTACCGCTTCGAGCGAGGTTGCCACTGTGTCAGAAACACCAGTGGTCACCTCTGAAGGGGCTTCAACAGAAACAGTCTCTGAAAAACCAAGCTCTGAAGTCACAAGCACAGCTAGTTCGGAAGCAGCTAATTCTGAAACTACACATTCTGAGGTAAGTGCAACGACTAGTGAAAGTGTTAC
>NZ_LSIW01000110.1:0-637 GCF_001556435.1 Streptococcus sp. CCH5-D3 | reverse complement strand
CTTTCTTGTCCCACATGTTAACGTAGCGAAGGAATTTTTCAGCAGTCTTTTCAGCCTCTGCCTTACTGATTCCAAGAACCTTGATAGGTGCCAAGGTTACATTTTCAAGAACGGTTTTGTGAGGGTAGAGGTTGAAGTGCTGGAATACCATCCCTGCTTCCTTACGCAATTCTACCAAATCTTTGGCAGAAGCTTCCGTCACATTATGTCCATTAACGATAAGCGTACCGTTATCAATGGATTCCAAGGCGTTGATTGTACGGATGAGGGTAGATTTCCCTGACCCAGAAGGTCCCAAGAGAACCACAACTTGCCCTTTTTCAATTTCTAGATTGATATCACGAAGTGCATGATAATCTCCGTAGTATTTATTAACATTTTTAAATTCAATAAGTGCCATAAGAGCCTCCTATAATGGATTTACTTGTTAGCTTTTCTAACATGTATTAAATTCTAGCATAAGTAAAGACGAAAGTCAAAAAATTCCGAATATTCTTTCAAAACGTTCGGTTTTTACTAAATAATTAATCATTTTTTTGATATAAATATGAGCAAAACAAAAACCCACCCGTAGGTGAGTTTTTTGTTTTATTCACTAGCTTGCTCCCATTGTTTAGAGAGGTAGCGAGAGTAGCTA
>NZ_LSIW01000011.1:0-45569 GCF_001556435.1 Streptococcus sp. CCH5-D3 | reverse complement strand
CCTCTTGTTTCTTCCACTCGATGATTTCGCCTTCCTGCATGTCCACACCAAGCTTTGGCATAATAATCTCAAAAGCCATTTATAAGATACCAAGAGCGACCAGAAAGCGACTGAAAATTAGGTGTCCGACACGTCAGCCTGCTGACGTAGACGGACGGTCTATTTTCCAAGCTTTCCGCTCGGGTTCAGTTACACCCTCTGGTTCGCCCTCTCCTTTCTACTTTAAATTATATTTTCCGATACTCTCACAGTTAAAACAAGAAACACATTTTACTAGCGAGACATATCACTTAACCGTCGCTAGAAAGTTAGTTTCCTTTATTGGCCATCTTGATAATAGCAGCCTTAATCTTTTCAACATCTGGCAGAACCGCTTGTTCCAAGACACGCGCATAAGGTACAGGAACATCTTCACTTGCCAAACGTACAATTGGGTGGTCAAGGTAATCAAATGCTTCACTTTCAGTAACCATAGCAGCAATCTCACCGATGAATCCACCAGTCTTATATGCATCATTGACCAACATCAGTTTACCAGTCTTCTTAACTGACTCGAAAATCAATTCCTTATCAAGTGGGATAAGCGTACGTGGGTCAACGACCTCAACGTTAATACCTTGTTCAGCCACTTCTTCAGCAGCCTTAAGAACACGTTCCAACATACGACCATATGTGACAATAGTAAGGTCAGTCCCTTCACGCTTGATTTCACCTTTTCCAAGTGGAATGTAGAAATCAGAATCTTGAGTCACTTCCTCTTTCTTACCGTAAAGTGCTTTTGGTTCCATGAAGATAACAATGTTATTGTCCTGAATAGCAGATTTCAAAAGACCTTTAGCGTCGTTTGCATTACCTGGAGCAACCACTTTAATCCCTGGAATGTGAGTCAACCATGACTCAAGAGATTGTGAGTGCTGTGCCGCAGAACCAATCCCTGAACCAGAAGCTACACGGAAGGTTACAGGAGTCTTCAAACCACCACCAAACATGTAGTTGTTTTTCGCACCATTATTAACGATAGCATCAAGGGCAATCGTGATGAAGTCCATGAAAGTCAAGTCAACGATTGGACGAAGACCTGTGATGGCAGATCCAACAGCTGCACCAGCGATAGCTGCCTCTGAAATTGGTGTATCTTTAACACGTTTTTCACCAAATTCTGCCAGCATCCCAACTGATGTACCGAAGTCACCACCATAGATACCGACATCTTCACCCATAAGGAAGATGTTTTCGTCTTTACGCATCTCCTCGCTCATAGCAAGGTTTACTGCCTCACGCAAGGCCATCAATTTTGTTTCACTCATACTTGTATTCCTCAACCTTTCTCTTTAGTCTACCCATACATCTTCAAAGGCAACTGAAAGTTCTGGATCTGGGCTATTTTGGGCGAACTCATAAGCTGCATCAACCTCTGCCTTGACTTGGCTTTGGATAGCATCTAACTCTTCAGCGCTTGCGATATTTTCAGAAACGAGATAGTCACGGTATTTAATAATTGGGTCGTTATTGTTCTTCCACTCGTCAACTTCTTCCTTAGTACGGTAAACACCTGCATCAGCAGTTGAGTGACCAAACCAACGGTAAGATTCTACCTCAACGATAGCGGGACCGTTACCACCACGGACATGCTCAACAGCCTTGCCCATTGTTTCGTATACAGCCAAAACATCGTTACCATCTTCACAGTAGAAACCAGGAATACCATAAGCTTCCGCACGTGTATAAAGGTGAGGTGTGTTTGTTGCTTTATGGATATCCATTGAGATACCATAACGGTTATTGATGATAAAGAAGATAACCGGCAATTTCCAAGTAGCTGCCATATTGACTGACTCATGGAATGAGCCTTCATTAGTTGCACCATCTCCTGAAAAGGCCACAACAATATTTCCTGTTTCTTTGTATTGCTGAGTGAGAGCTGCACCTACTGCAAGAGCATAACCACCACCAACAATACCGTTAGTTCCGTAGTTACCTTTTTCAAAGTCAGCCAAGTGCATAGAACCACCACGGCCCTTAGAAACACCTGTCGCCTTACCTGCAAGCTCCGCCATCATTTTATTCAAATCCATGTCTTGGGCAATAGATTGTCCGTGACCACGGTGATTTGAAAAGAAGATATCGTCATAGCTCAAGTGTTGAACAGCCCCAACGTTGGCTGCTTCCTCACCAACTGAAAAGTGAGTCATTCCTTGAACAAAACCACGACGAACCAATTTATTAATACGTGAATCAAATTCACGAATACGTTCCATTTTAGTGAACATCTCAAGATGTGTCTCTTTAGAAAGTTTTACCATATCGATCTCCTCTATCGAAATTTTTCTATATATCTAGGATAGGTTAAAAAAACTTAATGAGCAAGAAATATGCTTGAAAAATGAAAAGCCTTACATCCTTATCACTTATAGTCAATTCGTATGCTCTTTTTGTTTGCGATATGGTATAATGATATGATTATATAGATTTTACCCGAATAGGAGAATATTTGATATTGAGTGATGTCATAATTCACGGGCTTACGGCATGTATAGCTTTTATTTTACAAATTATTATCTTCAAGGTGACCACGCAAAGGCCGCTTAGATACTGGATTATTATTTTAGCTAGTATAGCAATTTTTGCCTCTAGTTATTTGGGCATTTTGTATCCAAAATCCGGTTTTATTGCACTTGTACTCTTTCTAGCTGCCAAATCCTACAAAAATCTAAGACATACCATTTTGGAGACTTTCTTCATACCTTTCACCTTTGCCTTAATGGTAAGATTGGTCATTTTCCTGATTATTCCATTTTTTTTCCCTGCAGTCTTGGATTACTATTTTGCCGGTCCCTTTATTCTCTTTCTTGCTTTTTTACTTTGGTTTGCACAAAGTGCCCTTCTTCAGGTGGACTACTCTCGAATGATGCAAATTGATAAAGCAAGACCATGGTACAGGTCAACGTCTGTCGCTCTTTGTAGCTTAGCCTTTATTTACTTTGCTTCTGAACTCGTTTCAACAGACATTCACTTTACCATTGCCTTTCTTATCATTACGGCTCTGATTCTATCTAAGCAGGTTAATCTCTATAGAAAAGACCTCAATGCTCAAACACAAGCAGCCCAAGAGGAACATTCTCATCTTCTTCAAAAATCAAGTCAGAACATCAATACCTGGTACCAGAAAAAGACTAGCCAAGAGCTCTTCATCAAAGACGAAGCTGAAAATCTCTACGATATCATTCGTTTTCAACAAAATGAGGAAGCTCAGGAGTTAATTGACTACTTGCTGACACCGAATCCGCTAGATAAGAAGATTGATCATTTTTATCGAGACAAACTAGAAAATATTAAACTGCCAGATTTACAGGTACTCTTTGAAGCTAAATTTCTAAAGGCAAAAGAACTGGATGTTTGGGTTAGTATGGAGGTCCCAGAACCTATTACCGTCTATCCTATTTATCCTTTAGACTGGGTATATGTCCTATCAACTATCTTGGATCATGTCATTGACCAAGCACAAGATAGTGAACAGAAATACCTTAGCTATGCTTATTTTAAAGATGAGGATAGTCAACACTTTGTCGTTGAAAGTTCAAGCACTAAAGAAGATTCAGCTATTACATCTGATTTCTCTGATCCCGAACTAAAACGCGTCAATACTATTCTATCTACTTATCCAAACGTTAACATTGTTTCAAATACACGTGCTGGGATTTATCGCTTACAAATTGAGATTGACATGACTAAAGGAGGTTACAATGATTACTAATATTATCAATCCTCTCTTACAAGCCGTTAGTTTCATTTCTATTTGGTACCTCTACCAGACTATGTCTAAGATTAAGCCACTACGAGGACACCTCTTACTTCTATTTTTGTCCTATGTAGCTGCAGCGTCCTATTTTAGTCTCGTAAAAATCGTTGTGGACCCGCTTTTCTTCCTTGTTGCCGATTTGGCCCTTGTCAAAGAGCGTTCTTTCTATCATCGATTGCTTTACGCTTTTTATCCAACTATCCTTTTTGATATGGCAACACGACTACTTTCAATTGTCATTATCCCTCACGTCTTACATATCAAAGGTGATATTACCCTCAACACTAACTTACATATCTTGACCTACATCTTAGCACCATTAATCATTTACCTAATGCTTAAAATCTTCGCTGTAGACCTAAATCAGATGAGTAGTCTTGACGAAGCTTGGGCTAGACGTAACTGGTTGCGAAGCACTGCCTTCCTAGCTGTCTACTATGTCTTCTTTACTGTTATCCATGGTCTTAACAGTATTCTTCCAACAGCAAATGACCCTAAAAATTTATTTGAAATAGTTTTCAAGGTCAGTCCTAATAGTTCTGTTATCTTAGTTCTCTATATTGCCCTACTACTATGGGATTTTTACAATTGGAACCAGGCTGTCCACCAACAATCTATCGATAGACTGAACAAAGAACGTCATAAATTGTTGGGTACTATGACTAACTATAGCAAATCATTTATCCAGATTATTATGCAAAAGCAAACGTCCTTCGACTTATTCAAGAAAAATCTCAAGGAGGTTTCTCTTGCCTTGGAAAATGAAGATACTACCAAAGCTACTAGTCTACTTGAGATTTATAAAACGGACAATGCTAGCATTGGTAATCCAGAGACTCAAGAAAACTTGGATAGGCTTAGCAATCCAATAATATCTAGTTTCCTCTCTAACCGCATTTTAGAAATGCGAGCTGCTCATATTGATATTGCTATAAACATCAGTCCTCAGTTTGGTGAGATTCCTTTATCTGACCTCGATTTATATCAACTGCTCCAAGCTTCGGAAAGAGCGATATTTAAACTACTTCGTCCTGATGTCAAGGTCAATAGTAGTTACCTTCAACTAGATCACTCACAACTCCTTGTTGTTGAATTACCAGTTTTGGCTGATAAGGTTAGCAAAGATAAAGAACTGAATGATTTAGTAAAGAGTTTGCCAAATGTTGACTATCGTATCGGTTTACATGCAGGTTATCTGACTCAAATTATTGAAATCTTTGAACCTGGTTATTAAGATCATATTTAAAAAGAGCCACTGGCTCTTTTTTTGTTACTTTATATCTCTTCTCACTAAAAATTCCTAACAGTTTAGAATGAAAGGAATTATTCGCCAAACAAAAAGACACCCAAGATCATATAGACTGAGTGTCTCTATTGATAGTAAACTCCAACTAGCGTAGCTTAGAAGGCGCCACCACCGCCTCCTCCGCCACCACCAGAGAAGCCACCGCCTCCAAAGCCGCCACTACCACTATTTGAATTGATAGAAAAGCTACTTACGGTATCTGAGTTGCTGATATAGCCTTGAAGCATTTGGCTTGCAACATAAGTGTTAAAGGATGTATCTGAATCAAGAGTCGATTCCAAAGAAGGGTTTGATAAGTGAATATGATATTTTTTCAAGGTCTCGGTAACTTTCTTAGCGTATCCATATAGGGTCGCATAAACCAAAATACGGTTCCATAAGACGATAGCGTCAATTTCGGTTTGTTTGAAGCTTGGAATACTCTTTATCATATTTCTAAAACTATACCACTGATAGTAAGTATCTATGGTCGCCTTATCAAGACACCTCTTTCGACGTTTTTTAACAATGCGTGTTACTATTAGCCATAACAGGAAGATTGGTATGATAGCAAAAAAGTAAAATACACTAAGAGAGGCCCCAAAAGCAATAGCAAAGAATAAACCACTAACAAATGAAACTACGAATGCAAATGCAAAGCTTAAATGACTATACAGAGATAGGCGTTTTTCAAGAGGTGTGAATTCTCTATAGATCTTTACAAGCCCCAGATTTCGAACCTCACGGTCAACTTCTTTTGAAAGCTTATAAACGTCAGATGAAAACTGAGCTTTGACTTTTAGCCCGATATCCTTAATCTTTTCTCTTTCAACAGTGCTTTTAGCTTTTTTGAATTTTGTGCTTAGTTCTTTTTTATCAAGATAATACCGCGAAAATATATCGCCTTTTGTGATTTCACTGCGACCATCAAACATCATATCGATAAAAGTCTCTTCGAATGTTGAAAGACCCTCTTTTTGGATGACGGCCAACGTCGATGACTTGGAGACGATATGGCCTCTATCTAGCAAGTCTAAAATCGTAGCTTGAATCATATGTCCGAAAGAAAGAGGACCTTTTTCTTCTTTCAAGCTTATCTTATCAAAGGACTGGTTATAGATGGATTTAGCAACAACTAAAGGTGCTAGATTGTTTGGTGCCTCATAAAGTCTTGCATTTTTTGGAAAGTCAGGAAGCCTTGTACTGATGAGAAGCCAGATAAAAAAGAGAATTCCCATAAGCGTTACTATGATGATTAAGCTTGGAATTAACTGGAAGCTTAGGAAACGAAAGAAGACACCCATTCTGACGATATGAGCTTCTTTTTTAAGAAAAGTAGTCTTATGCGCCTCATTTTTGATATAGGAGGCATTAGCCTCTTTTAAGGTCTTAGTCATTGGCCAATAAGCATGGAGTTCTAACTTTCCTTTTGGGGCTAAATCATCGATATGTATCTTAAATCCATCTGGAGTACGAGTAACTGTTGGCTTTTTATTGAAAAAGCCTGTATGGGCATACAAATCACCCTTAGCAGCGTCTAAACCAGTAACCGTAAAATCAACATGTTCAATGGAGTTATCCCAATCTGAGATAGGGAACCAGTTTAAAGCAGCCACATCAGAATAGAGGTCTAACATGTGTTTGATTTGCCAAGTCACCTTAAGAACCACTTTATCATAAGCCCCAGGATTATAGACCTTTAGTTTGATACCGTCTTTGAGTTTTTCTGATTCCACACGTATCTGTCTTTTCGTAAAGACAGTTTCCACACCATTTTCTGTGGTTATTTTTTCAGCTTTATCAGAGACTGTGACAGTTGGATTTTCTTCAATATTAAAACCTTTTGGAAGTGGTTTTACACTGCCTAATGTCACGTACTGACCATTATAAGAACTTGAAAAATCATAAGTCACTTCTTGGGTAAAGGTCGCTCCGCCATCCTCGTGAATAGCCAAGTGTCCCTTATAACTTGGAATGCTATACGACACCTCATTATCGCTATCACTGGCTTTAGCGATGTCACAAGCTCCAATCGTTAGTATCATAGCTAAGACTAGTCCTAACCAAAGCAGTCCTTTTTTCATCAGTCACTCCTTACATATCAGTCAATCTTTAAATATCGAGATTGAAACATAAGCGTTTTACCTCTCTTCTCTTATGACTAGGCTTGATAGACAATCTCACCGTCACAGATAGTGTATTTAACACTGCCCGTAAGTTCTTCGCCTACAAATGGTGAATTGGCTGCTTTAGACTTAAAGTCTGCTGTGACCTGACGTTGTTCCTTGTCTGCAAAAATCACAAGGTCAGCTGGTCCATTTTCAGCCAAATAACCAGCATCGAAGCCATAAAGATCAGATGGGTTGCTAGTCATTACTTTCAAGAGTTCCGTCAAGCTTAAGTGTCCTGCTTCAACCAAGTAGGTCAATCCAAGAGATAGAGATGTTTCAAGACCAGTCATTCCTGATGGTGCTTTAGTCACATCATCGACATTCTTTTCATCGGCATGGTGTGGCGCGTGGTCTGTGGCAATGACTGAGATGACTCCAGATTTCAACCCTTCGATGACGGCCTGACGGTCAGATTCCAAACGAAGTGGTGGGTTCATCTTGGCATTAGCACCTTTTGAGAGCAAGAGGTCTTCTGTCTTAGAGAAATGTTGTGGTGCCACTTCGGCTGTAACTTGTGCTCCAAGTTTTTGAGCAAATTCAACCACTTTTACAGATTCAGCTTTTGACAAGTGTTGAATATGAACATGGGCTTGTGTATCATAAGAAATCATGACATCACGCGCAATCATACTGTACTCAGCTACACCTGTTGCCCCACAAATATGGAATTCTTTTTTAGCAATATTTTCATTGAAACCGAGAATGCCATTAAGATCTGGATCCTCCTCGTGAAGGCTGATAAAGGTATTATTCTCCTTAGCTAGCTCCATGGCTTTTTTGACAATACCAGCATTGGTCAATGGAATACCATCATCTGAGAAACCAACAGCACCGGCTTCAAGCAAGCCCTTGAAATCAGTGATATTTTCACCATCAAAGTTCTTTGTAATAGTCGCAACAGACTTAACATGGATATTTTCCTTAGCTGCTGAAGTCAAGACTTCCTCCAAGGTTTCCTTGTCTGAAATCGTTGGATTAGTGTTAGCCATCATGACAACTGTTGTAAAACCACCTGCAGCCGCTGCCAAGGCACCAGTATGAATATCTTCCTTATGAGTTTGACCTGGCTCACGGAAATGAACATGGATATCCACCAAGCCAGGAGCAACCACAAGACCAGTCGCATCGATGACTTGAGCATCTCCAGCTTCGATGTTTTCGGCAATCTTAACGACTTTTTTACCACCAACGAGAACATCAGCTTGCGTATCCAAACCAGACTTAGGGTCTACAACACGACCATTTTTAATCAGTAACATAATCTTCCAACTTTCTATTTTACTTCAACCAATCAATTGGGGATTGGCCTTGAGATACAAGGTAGGCATTAGCTTTTGAAAAAGGCTTGCTGCCAAAAAAACCACGATAGGCCGACAAGGGACTCGGATGGGCACTCTCAATAATGGCATGCTTTGGATTGGTCACCAGAGCCTTTTTCTTGCGAGCATAGCCACCCCAAAGTATAAAGACGACAGGAGTATCCTTTTGATTGAGGACCTTGATCACAGCATCTGTAAAAGGTTCCCAAACCTGACCGGCGTGCCCATTTGCTTGACCAGCTGGAACCGTCAGACAGGCATTAAGCAAAAGCACCCCCTGCTCAGCCCATGAAGTTAAATCATGAAAGGGTCTAGGACCCAAATCTTCCTCTAACTCCTTAAGAATATTTTTCAAAGACGGGGGAGCAGGAAGGCTATCAGGTACTGAGAAGGATAGTCCCTGTGCTTGATGAGGCCCATGATAAGGGTCCTGACCAAGAATTACCACCCGCACTTCTTCAAATGGGGTCTCCAACAAGGCATTAAAAACCTTTTCACGTGGCGGATAAACCGTTCCCAGACTATAAACCTGATCCATAAACTGATTTATCTTTGAAAAATAATGATCTGGCAGTTCCTCTTTCAGAAGCTTGTGCCATGTCGAATGTTCCATAAAAACCTCTTTTTAGACTGTTTTACACCCTAAATTATACCATAATTTGTAGGGAATATTCGGAAAATACTGAAAAGCACTCTGATTACGAGGCATTTTCTATAAAGTTTAAAAAATGCGTGACTCCACAAGTTTAAAGGGCTTACAACCTTTAACTCGTTATAGTTTTATGCTATAATTTAAACTTGTATTTTAAGAGAAAAGGTAACCCTATGACTACGTATGAAAATTTAAGAGCAGCCAGACGAGGTCCTATTGTCAGCATAGCTGCCTACGTTCTTCTTACCATTGCAAAACTTCTAGCTGGACACTTTTTAAACTCTAGCTCTTTGATTGCCGATGGTTTCAATAACTTGTCAGATATTTTGGGGAACGTTGCCCTACTCATTGGATTGCACCTAGCTAGTCAACCAGCTGATGCAGATCATAGATTTGGTCATTGGAAGATTGAAGACTTATCAAGCCTAGTCACTTCCTTTATCATGTTCGTGGTAGGTTTCCAGGTCCTGATTCAAACTGTTCGAAAGATTTTTCTAAGAGAGGAAACAGTGGTTGATCCACTTGGTGCTACTGTCGGTATCCTATCTGCTATCGTCATGTGTGGCGTTTACTTTTACAATAAAAGACTTGCTAAAAAGCTGAAATCCAGTGCTCTGATTGCTGCGGCCAAGGACAATCTCTCTGATGCTGTAACTTCTATTGGTACCTCAATCGCTATCGTTGCAGCATCCTTCAACCTGACGATTATTGACTATATTACTGCCATTATCATTACCTTCTTCATCCTAAAGACAGCCTATGATATCTTCATGGAAGCAACCTTTAGTTTGTCAGACGGTTTCGACGAGAGAAACCTCAAGGCCTATGAAAAAGCCATTCTTGAGATTCCAAAAGTCACTAAAGTTAAGAAACAACGTGGCCGTTCTTATGGTAGCAACGTCTATCTTGATATTGTGGTTGAAATGAATCCTGACCTCTCTGTTTACGAGAGCCATGCCATTACCGAACAAATCGAGGAGGTCCTCAGCAAGCGTTTCTCTGTTTATGACACTGATGTCCACGTAGAGCCCGCTGCTATTCCTGAAGACGAAATTTATGGCAATGTCCTTCACAAACTCTCTCGCAATGAAAAGATTATTTTGTCGAAAATTCCTGACTATGAAAATCTCTTGGCACCTGATTTCTACTTAATAGATGAAAATGGTCATCATCACACTCGTGAAGAAGTCATCGCCAATCAACAACCACTTCTCAATAACTTTGACAGCTTCAAGATGACATCTGTCAGCCAAAAAACGAAATTAATTAGTTATGAGTTGGGAGGAAATTTCCACACTAGTATCTGGCGTCGAAATGAAACCTGGTTCATGATTTACCACCAAGTGACAAGGATAAAAGATGAAAAGTAACGAGCGAGCAAGCTCGTTTTTTTCTACTTCCAACTATATTTGTGTAACATTCAATCAATTCTAAAAATTACATTAAAATGCCGAATGTTGGGAAAACTCTAACTTTTATATGTTATAATTAAGGTGTTTGTCACTACTGAATTTAGGGTTTTGACAGGCAAATGTTATTAATAGATAGAAATAGGTTCTGCCAGCTACAGAACCCCATAGATATTAAAGGAGACACATTGTGAAAAAGAAAATTGTTGCCGTCCTTTTAGCAGCTTGTCTAGCCCTAGCACCGAGTTTGTCTAGTGCAGATGAATTGATGGATATCACACGCGCTGCTGGTTATACTGAAGCCACTGAGGCCTATCGTCCCAAATCAACCCTCTTAATTGATGGCAATACCGGAGATGTCCTCTGGGAAGAAAATGCTGACGAGGTGCGTGACCCTGCTTCTATGTCTAAGGCCATGACACTTTATTTGGTCTTTGAAGCTATGTCTAAAGGAGAGATTTCTGAAGATACTGTTATCACAGCTACTCCAACCGACCAAGCTATTGCCGATATTTACGAAATTTCCAACAACAAGATTGTTGCGGGTGTTGATTATACGGTTTCAGAACTCATCACTATGACGGCGGTGCCTTCCTCTAACGTTACAACCGTGATGCTGGCCAACTACTTGACCAATAATGATCCTGATAAATGGCTTGACATGATGAATGAAAAATCTAAAGAGCTAGGGATGACCAATACCAAATGGTTTAATGCTTCTGGTGCCGTTGCTGTTGCCTTCAAAGGTTACTACAGTCCTCAACGTTATGATAACAACCAAACCAACCAAACAACTGCGCGTGATTTGGCTATCATGACCTATAACTTCATCAAGAAATACCCAGAAATTCTCAAGTACACTAGCAAACCTGTTGTCACAGTTAAAAAGGGAACACCTTACGAGGAAACCTTCGAAACTTATAACTACTCTATTCCAGGAGCTAAATACGGAATTGATGGGGTTGATGGGTTGAAGACAGGATCAAGCCCAGAAGGTGCCTTCAACTATATTGATACCATCAAGCGTGGTGATCAACGTATGATTGCTGTCATCATGGGTTCTGGTGATTGGTCTGACCAAACAGGTGAAGAAATCCGCCATACCTTTGGTAATGCACTCGTTGAGAAAATGTATAAAGATTTCTCTTACAAGAAAGTTCTTAGCAAGGGTGAACAAGAAATCGACGGTAAAAAATACAATGTCGAAAAAGATGTCTACGCCACAGTCAAAAAAGGCAAAGACCCTAAAATCTCTGTTAAAGATGATCACATTGTCATTGATAATGGTCTGAAGACAGTATCACCTAAGATCAAGGCTACTTCTGTTAAGGCTACAAAAGTTAAGGGATGGTTCGATTTTGGAAGTAACCAAAAAGATAAAAAGGCTACTAAAGCAACGAATAATGGCCAACTCCCAGTTTATTTCTGGTTGCTATGCCTTATCCCAGTTGGTCTCCTCTACTTGATTTACCTTAATGAAAAAGGACGTCGTCAAAAAGTTAAAGAACGTCGTCAAGCAAGACAAATCAATAACTAAAAACGTGCTCGGTTGAGCACGTTTTTAGTTGTCTCCAAGAAATGTTTTGAGATTAGACATATCATTACGCATTTGATCCAATCCTTCTTGATAAATGGCTTCAAACTTTTCAGGATCCTTCTCCAAACGACTAACTTCAAGTGCGTGTTCTGGACGGATAGTATAAAGATTTCCAGTTTTTTCCAAAGCCTCTATCTTTTCAATACTCTTATTGTAGTGTATGTGGCGATTTGAAGCCACTTGGACAAATTCAGGATACTTGCGGTAAAAGAACTTGTAGATTCGCTTACTCGTTTTAGATGGCTGTTTACGGTAGCCTTTAGGACGTGTCAGAACTACAATGAGTTTATCAAAGCCCAAATTTTCCATAAAATCAATAGGGAGACTATCAGACAGACCACCATCCATGTAGCGTTTACCCTTGTACTCGACAATTTCAGAAACCAGAGGTAAGGCGGAACTTGCCCGAAGGGCTTCCATTTGCTCAAAGACATGGTCAATCTTGATATAGTCTGGTTTTCCGGTCTCAATATCTGTAGTGACCACATAGAAGGGGACACCTGAATCAGCAAAGGACTCCTGATCAAAAACGTCCAACTCCATGGGAACCTTATAATAGGAGAATTCCTTATTAACGAAGTTACCTGTTGTCAGCCATGACCAGAAACTCATATAGCGACGGTCTCCCATAAAACGCTTGTTGTAGCGAAGGGCTCTTTGGGGCTGGTTAGAAAGGTAATTAACACCAAAAAGTGCTCCAGCCGATACCGAAACAACGCCATCCACCTTAATTCCAGCTTCTAAAAAGGCATCTAATACACCAGCCGTATATAAGCCACGCATCCCCCCGCCTTCGAGGACTAAGCCAACTTTCATTCTAAAATCTCCTTTATGATTGGTTCCGCAAGGACTTGATAACCTTGTGGACTCAAGTGCAAACCATCCGTTGTATAGTTGTCATTTAACTGTCCCATGTCATCAGTAAGGTAATCAAAAAGATCGACATAAGTCACACCGGGGAGGACAGCTAATTGTTGATTTAGCTCACGTACAGTCGTATTATTTCGAATCTTAACCTTAGAAGCATACTGTGATTCTTCACTAACTGGAAAGACACTCAGCAAATAGACCTCAGTAAAGAGGGATTCCTGACGAACTGTCATGATAATATCGGAAATACGAGTGACAATATCTCGAATAGGGTAACCTCTTCCGATGTCGTTAATGCCAATCAAGAGCACCAATTTACTTGGTTCCAAATCTAAGACCTGCTCTTTAAGGTGTTCTAAAAGCCAAACCGAGTCTGTTCCTGCAATCCCACGGTTAACAAGAGGAAACTCTCGACCCAAATATTTTTTCAATGCAAAAAACTCCGTGATGGAGTCCCCTGCAAAAACGATTTGGCCTTTGTCTAACTTTTGATTTTCATTCACAAATTTGGCTAAACGCTCTTCTTGATAGGCCACAAGCTCAGGCCTAGTTGTTTCAATCATACTTTATCCTTTTTTCTTAAATATTATACGAACTACTGTGATTAAAGCTAGAAAAGTTCCAAGTCCAAGAAATAGCCAGGCAAGATTTTCAAAACCTGATTTATTAGCCAAAAGGGCACCGGAAAGTAGAAATCCCAATGTCAATAAGGCTAAAACCAGATTATTTAACACTTTCTCAAAAACTTTAATTCGACCCGAAAAGTTAATAAAATCATGGTTCACCACAATTCGTCCGTTTAAAATTTGCTCCAAGAGCTGATGCAGACGACGTGGAATGTTCTTCCCATTGCGAATCAGATAAAAGAGTTCAATCAAGATACTCTCTTTATTCAGGGCCTGCTTAAGCATGTCAGGTCCCATATTTTCTAGGAAGTAATCCTTGGCCAGGGTCATAAGATCCATATTTGGCGCTAACTCTCGGAAAATCCCCTCAATTTGAAGCGAAGCCTTCTCTAAAATGGTAATTTGAGAGGAGGCTTTAAGATGATTTTTCTGGAAAATAGCCATCAAATCCTGCAGCAAATCTGTTATAGAGAGACTTCCCAAGTCAATACCAGAATAACGACCTAACATTTGCTCTACATCTTGACTTAGGACTGCACGATTAAGACCATTATCAAATTGTGTAACGGACAAGATGGCCTTGGTCATACCATCAACATCTTGTGCGGTAAAACTGTACAGGATGTCATTTAAGGACGCACGCATCCCCACTTCCAACTCACCCATAATTCCAAAATCAATGAAATAAATCTTGCCATCACGTACCAACAGATTTCCAGGATGGGGGTCACCATGAAAATAGCCATCTTTGAAGACTTGCTTGATAAATGACAGCATAAGCTTCTTGCCCACATCTTCCAGATCATAACCAGCCTCAATCAGTTGGCTGTAGTGATTAAGCGGAATCCCATTGATAAACTCTTCAACTATAAGATGAGGCGTCGTGAAGGTATCATAGACCTCGGGGACACCTAGACAAGCAATAGCCCTGTTATTGGCCTTAAAGCACTTCATGGCCTCTGCTTCATTCCTGAAATCTAGCTCCTTAATTAAGGTTTCACGCAGATTTTCCAAAACCTCCTGAACATCGACCATGGGGATAAAATGCTTTGGTATATGCCGTGCAAGCTTAATGAGAAGCTGAATATCTTCCTTAACGACCTCATCAATACCAGGTCTCTGGATTTTTACAATCACTTCCTGACCAAACAATAATCTAGCTCTATGGGTCTGAGCGACAGAACCAGAAGCTAAGGGCTCTTCCGAAAAATCAAGGAAACTGTCAGAAAGCTCATTAGGTAATTCTCGCCTAATGGCAGTCATGACTTCCTCTTTATTCAAGGGAGGAACTGAGCTCTGGAGCTTTGATAATTCTTTGATATAGTTTTCTGGCAAAAGATCAGAGCGCGTGGATAGGATTTGACCAATTTTAACAAAACTAGGTCCTAATTGCTCAAAGGCTTGGCGTAGCTTGACAGGTGTTGTCTGTTGGTCTTGAGGAAGGTGTTTTTCACGATAAGAAAGGAGACCAACTGACGAGAAAACCTTCAACACATGTCTCAATCGTTTACTAGCCATTTTAGACTCCTTACATTTTATTTATTTTGACTGAGCAAAGCGTCAAGTTTTTCTTCAAGACGTTTCACATCATCCTTAGACGCATACTCAACTGAAGATTTCTTAGCATCAAGTTTCGCTAAAAATTCTTGAGCTTCTTCCTTACTTTGACGTTTGAGCTCTTGTTCCAGTTCCTTACCTTCTTCAACAGTCAAACGCCCCTTTTCAACCAACTCTTTAACAAAGCTATCGGCCTTATCAACTGTCATAGCAGTCAACCCGATTCCAGCTAAGAGAACTTTTTTCAAATCATTCATTATCGTTACCTCCATCTAAGTAGGAAAAGCAAAGAGATAGACTCGCTACTTCTTCGGAAAATATAAGAACGCTTTCACACTTTTATTCTACCACTTTTTCAGAAAATATGTGGAATAACATAAACAAAGTTATTGTGTATAAAAATACTCTCTTTTTAATCATGTCAACAGAAATCCAGATATATCAAAGTTGTACTTTAATACTAAAAAAGAATCTCGAATATTTTTGAGATTCTTAGTCATATTCTATTTGTAAAGGGCTTCACCATTACTTTCGATAACAGACTTATACCAAACAAATGATTTTTTCTTATAACGAGCCAAGCTACCACTACCATCATCATTGCGATCAACGTAGATAAAGCCATAACGTTTACTGAGTTCAGCCGTTGAAGCTGATACCAAATCAATTGGCCCCCATGTCGTATAGCCCCAAAGTTCTACACCGTCTTGAAGAGCTTCGCCAACTTGAATCAAGTGTTTTTGAAGGTAATCAATACGATAATCATCTTCAACTGTTGGACCATCTGGGCCATCAACAAGAACATCCTTGGCACCTAAACCATTTTCGACGATAAACAATGGCAACTGATATCGATCATAAAAGTCATTCAAAACTAGTCGAAGACCTATTGGATCAATAGCCCAACCCCATTCAGATTTTTCAAGGTAGGGATTTTCGACACCTCCTAAGATATTGCCTTTTCCAACCTTATAGTCTTGCGGATTGTGTGCTGTTGCCACAGACATATAATATGAGAATGAAATAAAATCAACGGTATTCTTCAAGATTTCTTCATCACCTGAAGCAAATTGTATTTCAATACCATTCTCTTTGAAATAGCGTTTAATATAGTTTGGATATTTCCCACGCGCATGGATATCTGAGAAGAGATAGTTTTGATTTTCAAACTCGTGAACAGCCAACTGATCCAAAGGATTAGCTGTCATTCCATAAGCTGGCATGGCAAGAACCATACAACCAATATTAAAGTCAGGGTTGATTTCATGACCGATCTTGGTTGCTGAAGCCGAAGCGACTAACTCATGGTGAACTGCTTGGTAAAGATCCTGTTTAGAGAGCTCTTCCATCGGAGTTGCAATCCCACCTGACATGAATGGTGCGTGTAAAACAGAGTTCACTTCATTAAAGGTCAACCAATATTTGACCTTATCTTTATAACGTGTAAAGACTGTACGAACATAATTCTCATAAAAACCAATTAATTTACGATTAGTCCATCCATTGTACTCACGCGCCAAGTTGAGTGGTGTTTCATAGTGGGACAAGGTTACAAGCGGTTCGATGCCATACTTGGCCAATTCATCAAAAACCTTATCGTAGAAGGCTAGACCTGCTTCATTTGGCTCGGCATCATCACCATTTGGAAAGATACGAGTCCATGCAATTGACATGCGGAAGACCTTAAAGCCCATCTCTGCAAAAAGTGCTATGTCTTCTTTATAACGGTGATAGAAATCTATACCTTCTAGTTTTAAATTATCTGGTGTTGGTTGGTCAGTAATCAAAGGATTCAAGGCCCCGGGTTCAAAGGGAACACCGCCTTTTGGCGTTACATCCTGTACAGACAAGCCTTTGCCATCTAGGTTGTAAGCACCCTCAAACTGGTTGGCAGCTGTTGCACCACCCCAGAGAAAATCTTTTGGAAATGTATATGTCATCTTTTATCTCCTTACATTGTTCAATTTACTAATAGTATAACACTTAGAAAACGATTACACTTATACTATCTTATTGAAATCTGATACTATAGCACGAAAAAAAAACAGACCGAAGTCTGTTTGAATTAGTCATTACTTTCAAGAGCATTTGCTGCTTTGGCTTCTTCTCGCCTAACAACATTATCTTTAACAATCTGATATAGGGTTGCGGCTACTGGCACAGAAACCAACATACCCAAGATACCACCCAAGGCAGAACCTATGGTGATTGCGAAGATAACCCAAATACCAGGAAGTCCGGTAGATCCACCGACCACATAAGGATAGATGAGATTCCCTTCAAACTGCTGCAAAATAACCACGTAGGCAACAAACAAAAGCGCCAAGGTCACAGAGTGCGTCATAATCAAGATAGTACCAATCGTCACACCAATATAAGCCCCCACAACCGGTATCATTGCTGAAAACCCAATTAGGATAGAGATGGTTGCAGCGTATGGGAAATTAAAGATAATCATCCCAATATAACACAAGCTCCCCAAAATACAAGCCTCAAGCGACTGATAGACGAAGAAATTACGGAATCGATTATTGAGAATAGCAACTACATAGTGGAAAGTCTTACCATAACGTCCTAAATAGACGTCTACCAAACGATTGACCTGATTCCCAAGTTTCTCTTTTCCAGCTAAGACATAACAAGAAAAGACAATACTGATAAAAAGATTAATCAAGGTTGATGGCAGACTCGTTAAAGAAGTCAAGAAGCTTGTCAAACCATTCATGATTTGTTGAAGCAACTGAGCACTGTAGCTATTGATTAGCTCTCTAACCTGTGTCACACCACCCAGGTCTTGAATAATTTTTTGCAAGGATTTGTTCTTAAGCAACCAATTAATCAAGTTATTAATAGCTGAGCGGTCTTGACTAATCAAGGTGTTGATACTGTCAATCAAATCAGGAAGAACAGTGAACACGACCCAAGTAAAAACCAAACCAATGGTTCCCAATGCCGAGAGCAGAGCAATAGGACGCTTGATTTTAGCGATAAAACCAAATGGAATAAACTTGACCAGCAGCTTCTCATAAAAAGACATCAGGATATTTACCACAAAGGCAATCCCTGCTCCAACCAGGAAGGGCTGACTGGCAACGTAAATGGTGTTACAAATTGAAACAACTGTTTCCCAGTAAGTATAGATCAAGAAACAGCTGAAGAAGAGGACAGCCAACCAAATGAACTGATTTTTTGTAAATTTCATAGGCACTCCATAATTTAAAATACCCTTCCATTATACACTAAGAAAGGGTTTCTTACTATCTTTGGTCATAAAAGCCACTAAAATTCCACCAACTCTTGATCAGTTAAAGGATCAATCAGTTTGACAAAGTGAAAGTTCGATCCATCGTAATCAAAGACTAAGATGGCACAATTGCCTGGACAAGACTGAAAGGCACGCTCCGGCTCCACAGCATGAAGAAAAGTCATCAAGGCTCCTGCGTGACTGACAGCCAAAATAGATTGGTTAGGATGTTTATCCACTATCTCTCTTGCACCTTTTACCACTCGTTCTACAAACTGGTCTTGACTTTCCCCACCAAACTGGGCATAGTGGTCCCCAAAATACCCCTGAATTTGAATTTTAGGATGAAGATACTCCGGTTGCCCCTCAAAGATACCGAAGTGCATCTCTTTAAGTCCCTTAACACGTTTATAATCAGTACGCCCAGTAGCCAATTCAAGCGTATCAGAAGCTCTTTCAGTAGTCGTGCAATAATACTGATCAAAAGTCAAACCATGTTTTTCAAAATAGGCACGCACCTGACGAGCTTGGTCCTGACCTTTTTCAGTCAAAGGGGAATCACACCAACCTTGAATTCGATTGAGTGTGTTAAAAAGTGTTTGTCCATGTCGCATTAAATAGAATCGTGTCATTCTTCACCTCCATAGATATACTCTTCTTCTACTGGATTATAAACTGAGACCAGTTCAAATTGACCTTGGTCATAAGTAAAGTGTAAAATACAACAATTTTTAAGACCACGAATATCTGGAACAGTATCTAAAACACGTCTACAGAATTGCAAAATAGATGGACCATGACTAACCAGCAAGGACTTAGAACCATCGGCCACACTCTCCATGATGGCCCTAATCGTCAACTCCATACGATCCCGGACCTGGCTCGTACTCTCGCCACCAAATTGAACAAAGTAATCACCAAAGCCTTGTCCGTCAGGTAAGGTTTTAGGAGTAAGATACTCTGGTTGCCCTTCAAAAGCACCAAAATCCTGTCCTTTAAGACCTTTAAGTCTTTCATAATCTGTTCGTCCAGTCACAATTTCTAGAGTATCGCTAGCTCTCTCAGAGGTTGACGTAAAGACATGATCAAAAATTGGCTCTTGCTTGGCTAGATACTGACCAGCCTTTTTAGCCTGTTCAATCCCGACTTCCGTCAAAGGGGCATCGCAGACCCCCTGAAGCCTATGATGAACATTAAATCGTGTTTCTCCATGCCTCATTAAATAAAATTCTTTCATAATGTTACCTCTAAACCAGAAATCGGATCAATCACCTGAAGAAGCTCCAATTGTCCTTGGTTATAATCATAAACACAAATATTACAATTCCCAAAACGCACTCCTTCAGGAAAGGCTAAGTCCATGGTAATGATTAATCCCCATAAAGCCGCCCCATGACTGACAAATAGGAGATTCTCAGCACCATCTTTAGTATGTTCTTCTGCTTTCTCTACGACAGTCTTTAAAACCCTCTGTCCAACCTTGCGAATATCTTCGCCACCGTATGGGACTAAGAGATCTTCAAAGGATCGTGAACCTGGACGATGTTTGGGTAGGAGATGCTCTGGTTGAGCTTCAAAAGACCCAAAATTCATTTCTTTAATTCCCTTGAGCTGGGTTACAGTGTACTCAGGCGCCACAATCTTTGCCGTGTCAGTTGCTCTCTCTTGCGTAGATGAATAGACAGCATCAAAAGAAATACCTTTCTTCGCAAAGTACTGCTTAGCTTGTTCTGCCTGACAGATTCCATTTTCAGTTAGGGGAGAGTCACACCATCCCTGAACACGCTTTTGTGTATTAAATAATGTCTCACCATGTCGCATTAAATATAATTTCATTTCTTTACCACCCTTTTTTAATATAAACCTAAATAATCTTCTAAGATAGTCAAGACACCTTGATCCTTATGATGCGGTGCTACTTGGTCTGCCAATTGCAAAAGAGCAGGGCTAGCATTTTCCATCGCATAAGAATGACTAGCCATACGCAGGAGCTCAATATCATTGTCACCATCACCAAAAGCCATAACATTTGCCTCATTCAAGTCCCAATGGTTAAGAAGCTGCTTAAGCCCCCAAGCCTTGTGCATGCCTTTTTGAATGAAGTCAATAGCACCAAAACCGCTTGGAACAGCGACAAGATTACCATCAAAATCACGATTAAAGGCTTGTGAAACCTGATTAGCCTCATCAGGACTCAGCAACATGGTAATTTTGATGAAATCATCCTCTAAATCCTCCAACCTATTCAAACGGTGAATGGATGCTTCCATAGCGGCTTGCTCTTCTTCTGTTATCATCTCTTTACCGAAATGTAGTTTCGTTCCTGATAGCATATAAGCAGATTTAGCCCCATTAAATATAGTCGGTTTATCTAACAAATCATAATTAAAATAGCTTAGCAAGTTTTCAACATCATTTGATGCCATAAACTCCTGACACAGAAGCTTGCCATAGCTAACCACCTGACCACCATTTTCGGCTACAAAATGCAGGCGGTCAAAAGTCTGCGCAAACATAGGTTTAAGGCGACTCATACTATTACCTGATGCAACGACAAAGTGCATATCACGCGCAGCCATGGCATCCAAAATCTGACTAAAACGCTCCTTATCATAGCTCCCTTTATCGTCTAAAAATGTTCCATCCATATCTGATGCAATCACCTTAATGGTCATAAAGCACCTCCTTGACTAACTTATCCCTATTATAACCCTTTTGGAAAACGCTTACCAGTACCATACTAGGAAAAACTGATACTATTCTTGGAAATAAAAAAGATTCCATCGGAATCTCTTAAACAAAAATACAGAATAAATTGAATTCAAAACAGTAGCTATGTATACGAGATAACTACATCTTATCTAAATCTTGTTTCATCACTGAAATCATTCTTTTTGCAACTGTGTCCCACGAATATTCTGCTTTATAATACTCTTGTTTCGTCTGAACATTTCTAAAGAAACTTTCATTTTTTATTAGATTATACATTTTATCAGCTAAAACCTGTGGATTTTCCTCTTCAGCAGGTATTAATAATCCAGTTTCATTATTTTGAATTAGATTTGGCATTTCCATTAAATTACGGCCAATACATGGTAAACCATAGCAAAGAGCTTCAACAAATACAATTCCAAATGCTTCAAATCGGGATGGTAAAACAAATACATCACAAATATTATAATAATATTGAACCTTATCAGCTGGTAGATTACCTAAAAAATAAACATTTGGATTGTTAAATTCTATCGGAGCATCTGAGGGACCTATAATGTACAACTCTGCCTCCGGCATGAGATTACTTTGCAAATAAACAAAAGCATTATAAACAAGATCCCCACCTTTACGTAAAAAATCTTTGCCAATAAATAAAAATTTATTGCGTTCCTTATGTGAGTGCTCAAGTAATAGGTTATCCATATTTGTTCCCGCTCCCACATAATGAACTTTTTCAACTGGAAGCCCTTGTTGAGCGATCAGGTAATCTGAAAACCATTTACTCATAGTAAATATTCCAGTGGCTTGATTATAAAATATTTCCTGTTTTCTCATTCGACTATCTAGAATATCATCCGGGACGTTTTGAAAACCACTATATTTGAACGATTGACTATTATTTTGAGAACTCTCTATCAAATAATGAAGATTCAAGTCTTGATAGATATAAACTGGATTATCAGGAAAAGATAAAGGAAACTCATCAAATGTAAGACAAACATCCTTTGGAGAGAGATGAACATGATTTTCAGCATATTTTATATACGTCATGTTCATATCGGATTTTCTAATACCTAAACGAACAAGCATTTTGTGCACATTCATTCTAAAAGTATAGAAAATATTCTGTTCCTCAACAATCTCGTATTTCCCTAAATATTTTTTTATATTAGTTATTGTCCCGGACCAATCCCAGGTCAGTTGTTCTTTGTTATGAATAATTCTTGGAATTACAATCTTCAAACTAACCCCTCCTAAATTTATGTTTAACCATATCTAAAATATGATCTAACAATGGATTTTTTAAAAGTTTGAGCTCTAATAAATAGACGATTATGCCAACTAAAGTAATGCTAAAAATTAAAATAAGTGAATTAGTTACGAATAACTTAACCCCAAAACCAATGATTATTATAGAAAAGAAACCTAGCAAAGCTTGAATTAAGTTCTTTCTCCATATTACAAAATCAATGTATTTTCCACTTTCTCTTACAACCAGAAAGTTATATAAAACAATAAAAAACTCTGAAGCGATTGTTGCTGCTGCTGCACCATTCTGTTTAAATACGGGAATTAAAAGAAGACTAATTCCGATATTCACAATAATTCCATATAGCGCTCCTGTTAGGTTTACAGACTCACGTCCAATAGGAATATTAAGACCATAGGTTAATATTCCACCAAATATAGCTCCGATTAAGCTAATAGCTAATAATTGCAATGTTAAAGTAGCATCAATAAATTTAATTCCACCTAAAAATAAGATAATCTCCCTAGATAAAACAATAAGGCCTGCACTCATTGGAATTAAGATTAGAGTTACAACTGAAAGTATTTGGGTATAACTTTTTTTAAATTCATCAATTTTCTGTTCACCAAACAAATGTGACAACCTGGGTATTGTAACAGAATAGATGGAAGCCAATAAATTTTTTAAGATTGTATACACTCTAGCCGCAACAGCATATAATCCAACGTAATATGCACCCTTGAACCACTCTAATATTAGCATATCAGAATTAGCGTAGATACTAATTACTAGACCACCAGAAAACAAGACCATAATTGGCTTAAAATGCTTTACTAAATCAAGTCTCCAAACAAGAGAGAGTTTCAAATACTTTCTACAATAGATTAAATTTAAAATACAAGATATCCCTGAACCAATTACCGAGATAAATGTATATAGGTATAAATCGTTAGCTGTTTTAACAAGAACAAACATCAATATCAACGATAAGATTTGTATAATAATACTTCTAATCGTAATATAAAGGAAATCCTCAAAAAGAACGTTTATCCAATCCACTCCCAATGTTGTAAAAACAATTGTTAGACTTTGAATACAAATCAGAATTTGATATTCTCTATTTGGAATAAATAACCAGACAACTAATAATAACAACAGATAGGATACTACCGTCGATAAAATATTTATAGTAAAAATTTGATTACCTAAATGACTTAGCTTCACAGAATTAGATCTAATACGACCTCCTTCTCTAATAGCATAAGTAGAAATTCCAAGGGCAGCAATTAAAGAAAAGTAACCTACAATAGAAGCTGTATAATTAATTTTCCCAAGGTTCTCTACTCCTAATATCCTACTGATATAGGGATAGGTGATTAAAGGGAATATAATTGAAAGTGCTGTTTTAAATAAATTTAAAGCAGCATTTACTCCCATCTTTTTAGTCATTTATTAAATCTCCATCTCTATTTAATTTTAAAGATTCTTTATTGACAATAACCAATGTCAACACTAATGCAATAATCCGTGGCCTATCAAGATAAGACATGATAGTAAGACTCATCACAAAACTAATCATTAGTCCTGAAATTAATGCGTTAGAACTGATTCTCTTTATCCATATCATAACTAATTTTATAGTTAAAAAGATATACCAAATAAATCCAGGGAGTCCCAAAGAACCTAGTGTTCCAAATAATCCGATATCATCATAATTAAAATATCCGTCAGGTCCTTTAATCAAATAATACAAAGAAGTTCCCTTATCTGGAGTATGTAAACCCAATCCAAATGGATAAGTAAAAATCTTATCTAAATAGTATTCAATTGCACCTGTCCGAGCAAACGAGGAACCAGTATTATCTGAAATACTATCAGAAATTGAACCAAATCTATTAAAAATAATGAGAAGACCTGCCGTACCAAAAATCAGAGTACCTAACAATGATGATACTGTTAGATTATTCCTATTATAAATCAAATACATTGATAAGATGGCTACAAGTACTGTTACTAAATAATATCTAGACTGATCGACATAAAAAATTGCACCTAACATCAATAATAAACTAATGATGTCCCAAAAAGATTTTCTAAATTGTTTTGCAATAATTTTCCATGCAACTAATATGACAAAAATCCGAACAAGCCCCTCAAAAACACTATAAATACGTAACGGCACAGTCAAATTATAAATATAGCTTAAAGGTATGATATCTTTAATTTTCAAAAATACTGTTGGTAAGCCTTGATATTTATATACTTGTACAATAAACAGTATGGATACTATTGAAATTGTTATTTGACCTATTTTAACAAAAAGTGCATAGTTACTATCTTTTTGAAATACCTCACAAAGAGGAAAATAGAGAAGTAAGATTGAAAAAGGCAGGATATCCCACAATACTTGCGTAATTGAATAGCCAAATAAATACATGGACACAAGTGAACTTAAAATCAGAATTAGATAAAAAACCAGGATATAATTTCCAAAAATACCTACTTTAAGTTTTCCTTTATTGTGGATAAAATATACCAAAAATAATATTATGGCATAGAATGCAATACCCAATTTGTTACTAGCAGCTCCTCCTAGCAAACTTGGCCAACTTACTAGATAAAACCCTCTAAATTCAATTAAAAAGAATAGTAAAAATAGAAAAAGATATTTATTAAATTTCAATGTTTTTTCTCCCTGAAATACGTACCATCCAATATTTTTTTCAATCGATATATCTTTTTACATAAAAAGTAGGATATATCAGATATTTTTAAAGAAAGTGTAGAGGCCCCTCTATATTCTCTGTAATAATATTTTTTTGATACACGGCCAATTTTCTCTGACTCAGGATTATGCGCTCCTCTATGATAATGATAAATTGTCCATTCAGGATAGAAATAAGTAATATATCCCTTATTCCTCATTCTTTCACTTAAAATCATTTCTTCACAATAAAGAAAAATATTTTCATCAAATCCTGATACTGCTTCAAAAGCTTTTCTAGAAACAAACATAAAGCTACCACTAACCCATCCAGTCTCACCCTCAGGAGCAGTATAGTCAATATCTATCCATTTATGTATCTTACTATCAAACCACTGTCTATTGTAATCCTGAAGTATCATTTCTTCTACAAAATTCATCCGCTTACGAGGGCTTTGAATATCTCCTTGAGGAGTGAGAATTTTAGGACCAACTATACCTACTGGATTATCACTCGTTTCAATGATAGTTTTACATTCTTCCAACCGTAAGCCATTAGGAAACTCTAAATCATTGTTTGAAAAAATTAGATAGGGTGTATCAAAGTTCTGAATTGCAAATTTGGCACCTAAATTATTTCCTTTAGAGTATCCACCATTTTCATTGGAATCAATTATATAAATAGTCCTTTGTGATACTTCAAAAGAATAAACTTTTTTCCCATTAAAAGTAGAGGAAGTAAATTCAACTTTAGAATCTTGTAAGAATTGCTTTCCTAATTCTTCCGCACTGTTGTCTACGATAATATAATGAACATCATTCCCTACATATATATCAATAAACTTTTTTATATAATCTACTGTATCACTCATTGATTTGTAATCAGTAATAATTAATGAGTACATAGAATCTCCTTATGTTTTACTTCGCCAGTTTCTGATAGATTGTTCGTAACTTTCTAGCACTATCCTCTATATCAAATCCAGCTTCTTTTATTTTTTCTGCAGAACCATATGGAAGGCGTTCAAAGCTCATAGAGGTGATAAAATCTAGCCATTTTTCAACACCGTCAGATAATGATAATCTATAAAAGTTTGAATTAACCGATGCTGACTCTGGAACTGCAGAACTCACCACACAAGGCAGTCCAGATGCTTGTGCTTCAATATTCACGATTCCAAATCCTTCATAGAGAGAAGGTAACAAAAAAACATCCATTGCTTGTAAATATTGTGCCGGTTGTTCCTGTTTTCCAAGTAATAAAACCCTTCCTGATTTTATTTCTTCATCTAGCTTCTTTTCTATACTAGCTCGTTCTTCACCATCACCAATCCATATAAAATAAAAATTAGGTGCCTTTGAAAAAAGAGTTTGTATTAGGCTAACCATAAACTCAGGATTTTTTTCATATGACATCCTTCCGATAGTACCTAAAACAATAGCCTCCATCGGAATATTTAGATTTTCTCGTACCTTTTGCCTTAACTCTTCATTATATAAAAAGTCATTGATTACAATACCGTTTTTTATAATCGCCACATCAGACAAATCAGTATCGCCATACAAATAATTTGCTGCTTCTAGTGAGCAGGCCAACTTATAATCAACAAAAAAATTAACTATCTTTTTTGCCGATAACATTTTTAATCTGCCAATAAATCCCTTACCACGACTAGATGAAGTAGTGTGAGCATGAAGCACTATTTTAGCACCTGAAATCTTTGACAAAATTATATTAAACAACCCCTCGATTGCATCATCTACGTTAATATGAACAATATCGTACTTTTCATTTTTTAAAATAGAGTAGATACTTCTTAGCCTTTTTATTTTACTTGATGCTTCCTTGACGTGTTGAACATATCCTCCGTTTTCTTCAATGATTCGATGAAAACTAGGGTTCTTCAATTTTCCAATAGCTAAAAAGTCAACTTGAAAGGCATCTGTTAAAGGACGAGTCAAGTTATAGGCTATTACAGACCTACCTCCTGCTCCGAAATTGTCTGCCCCCATTTGTAAAATTTTAGTTTTCATCTATTTACTCCAATAACTACACTGTAAAGTTATAATTCAAATTGAGACTTTTCTGGATAACGTTCGGACAATATCTTAGAAAATTTCTTTAAATCATCTTCAGTCATCGCCATATCATCATTAACACAAAGTAATTTTGTTCGTTTTTTTAATAATAATTTAGGAAGTTCTTCAATAGCTGTAATTGGGATTGATTTCCCAAAATCCTTACTAGATGGTATAAAATCATTACTTTCAATTTGCCAGTAACACAATAGATAATGATTAATATCCGTATTATAGTCTCTAAATTTGTTTTTGGATGTTTGAATAAAAACATCTTCCTCTAAATTCCATAAATGAGCTAGAGTACTTTTTTTAATCGGAACTGGGATATGCTGATTATAGTATCCAGTTACCTTCCACGGAAGTAATAAGATATTTTTTAACATCAATTGACCATATTTAATATTAAAAAACTTAAATGGTGACTGTCTCAAGGCCTTTTTATTTGGAAAATGTCTATAAAGAACAAGTACATCATTAAAATAAATTTTTGAAAAAGAAGACCATGGAACTAAGGCTTCATAAACAGCTAATAACTTCGGTTTTTCGTTGACAAAAAAATCACTATATTTAACATCTTGGATTAGGTACATATCATCATTAAACAAAACAAAATTTTCAGATAAACCATCTATCCGATGTATATTCATCTCAATTGCAGAAGAATTAAATGTTGGAAGATATTCCTCTGGAATAAATTCTTCATGTCTAACCCATTTAAGTTTAGGATGATTTACATTTAACCATTTCGGTCTTTGACCGTTAGTAATAAGATAAATATTATTTACCCACGGTGCATGCCTCTCTACCATTCGAAACCAATAATTGAATGTTCCATAGTCACGATAACGATGCAAATTATCTTCATCATTATCGATTTGCTCAATGTAAGGTGTGTATTTATTTTTTTCTCTAATGAATTCCGGATCGTTTCCATCAACCCAAAGTACAACGAAATCAATTTTTTTTTCCATATTAAATTACCTATAAAATATTTTTCCAAGCCAAGTTACTCAAATTAAGCCAACGTTTTGTATCCCATTATCAGAATTAAATATTTTAGACTTCATAACCTAAAACTCTGAATAAAGAATGCAAATTAAACTCCTAAATCATATCAGAAAATGTTTTGAATACTGAAGGCTAGTTTTAATACTTTAAGTCTAAACAGTATATATTTTAACTTATTTGGTTGGCCTTTCATTTGAGAAAGAGCAACACCATGCTTAAGTAATTCTTGTTTCACTTGATTAGTAATGTCTATATATTTTTTATCTAATTTAGATTTATATAAACTTGCCAAGATATGAATCAAGCCATTCACATAATATAGCTGTGAAATTTGTAATTCTTCTTGATTTAATCGTGAACGAACAAAATCAGAATAGAAAATATCTTTATAAAATTCAAACATATCACTAAACTTCTGCTCATTCCAAGACTGTGTAATGGAATCAGGATTATCAATTAAATAGTGATAATACTTTTGATTGGTAGCAAAGACATTCTCAGCTGAAAGAAAAAGCTTGTAATTCGTTCCCAAGTCTTCATAATATTTTCCTTTTGGAAAAGAAATATTATTATCAATAAATAGAGACTTTTTATATATTTTGTCGTTGGCAAAACCTGTGATATAACTATGCTTGAGCATTTGGACAAAAGCATCTTTACCTTCAAACACTTGAGTCACTTCTGGTTCTGAAACTATAGCATCTTCTTCACCCTTCACAAATTCACGATTAAAAGAAATAATATCAAACTTCTGGGATTCAAGGACTTCCGCTAATGCCATAAAGGCATCTGGTTCAAGCCAATCATCTGAGTCAGGAAAATAAACATATTCTCCTTTGGCCTGAGAAATACCCGTATTCCGAGCTTCCGAAAGCCCGCCATTCTCCTTATGAATAACTGATATAAAGTCATACACTTTCACATAGTCATCACAAATTTGAGGCGAACGATCAGTACTTCCGTCATCAACAAGTAAAATATCATAATTATGCCACCCTTGGACAAGTACGCTTTCTACGCAACGTTTTAAATACTTTTCGACATTATAAACTGGAATGACAACAGTTAAAAGTGGTTTCATGGATTCTTCACCTAAATTTTTATTTTATGTTAAATCTTCCCCACCCTTATTCAACCAGGTAACAGCATTAAAATAGCGGTGGTAAGTTTTTAAATCAATTCCAACATGTCCTTACTTCTCTGCTGATTTAAAGTGGACCAATGAAGGTAGGTCACTGTAATTCTTCGAAGAGAAAATCACCTTACTCTTATATGGAAGTTCTTCAAACTCTTTCATCAGCTCGTAAGTACAAGCATCATTATCATTGAACTTGAAATACAAATTATCCCAATGAATTCTTTCTAAACGACGGTTCCATTTTTGACTTGCTTCTTCTTCATCTTCATAATGTAAGAAATGCAATTCGATATCGTCTAAAAGTGCCAGGGGATAAGCATTATCAAAATCTTTGATATATTTGGATTCCTTAACAAATGTTAAAGGGATATTTCCACTCAAATAGTGTTTTAAATTCTTGAGCATCTTGATGTAATCAGGCGAAAAGACAAACATCCCTACAAATGGTGTTTGATATGGCAAGCCCAATTCCTGATAGACTTTTCCTGCCCAACAATTATCACAAATGATAGTAAAATTTTTATTCTTAAGTCTTCGTCTAGGAATAAAATTAATAATTGGATAAACGATAGGTTTTAATTTATTTTTTAGTGTTTCGCTGTTCATATTAGTACTTATTAGTACTTCTTAGTACTTCTTAGTACTTCTTTTTATTTCTTATATAACTCCGAGAAATTACGAATATAACTTTGTAATGAAAAGAGTTCTTTTTGGCGTTTGACAGATGCCTTGCCAAATTGCTCTCTCTTCTCGGTGTTATCAGCCAATTCTTGAATAGCTTTAGACAATTCTGCAGGCTGATTTGGTGTGGCAAGAAGGCCGTTTTCGCCTTCTTTAACCATTTCAAAGACACCACCATGACGGTAACCGACTACAGGCTTGCCACAAGCCATTGATTCGAGAACTACAGTTGGTAGAGGATCTGGATTGGTACTTGGCAATACAAAGATATCAAACATATTATAGAGCTCTGTCGTCTTGCTATAATAATCGATACGCTTGATTTGCCCAGCTACTGGTGAGTCTGATATAGCCTTTTCCAAGTCATCAACTCGCCACTCTTCACCTTCAAAAGCACTCCCTGCCAGAAAGGCTACTGCTTTTGGATTAGCCTTTAAGATTGGAGTCACAGCTTCTAAGAAGTCGCCTTGACCTTTCCATGCATTCACTCGACCAACCATTCCGATAACCAAAGCATCCTGTGCAATACCAAACTGATCACGGACTGTACTACCATCCATTTCATGATAGACGGCATTGTCAACACCATTATAGATGACTTGAACTTGGTCATTTTTTACAAAGCGAGACTGCTTGACGTGGTTAGCCACAGCATTTGAAACTGTCACAATCGTATCAGCATAACGCCCCATCAAAAAGTTGATGAAATCAGAAATTGCTTTTGGTTTGACGATAATTTCATGCACATGCCAAATCAAAGGTAATTTCAACTTACGTTTGAGATAAATCCCCTCAAGCACCGCAGTCGTATTGTTGTGAACGAGAGTAATCCCATTATCATTAGCATATTTAGCAATTTGTTTTGAATAACGATTATAAGAGCCAAAATACTCAAGAATTCCCTTAGGATTAAAATATTTACGGCGCAAGATCGGATAATCGATAACTTTTACCTTAGCCCCAACCTTTTCCAATGCACTCACTAAGACACCATCGTTGGGCAAGATGACATGAGTCTCAAAGGCATCTTTATCCAAACCTTTAATAAGCTCCAATAAAACCTTGTCAGCACCATACATTTCGGCACCAGCGTGAAGATATAAAATTTTCTGCATTTCTATCCTTTAAATACTTTCTCGTAGTCTGTAACAATTTTTTCCCAAGTAAAGGCTTCAGCGATACGTTTACTTGATTTTTGGTTGAGGTCTTCGATAGCTTGTTCATCCAATTGCTCAGCTTGATCGATGACACTTGCCAATTGGTCTTTCTTCCAATAGAGAGCACCATCTTCACCGACTTCACGGTTAAAGCCAACATCCAACAAGAGATTGAGCTTGGTAGACTCAAGAGCCTCAAGAAGAGATGGATTGGTCCCACCTACTTCATGGCCATGGAAGTAAGCAAAGGCATTCTCACGAATGTATTTGAGCAATTCTTGGTCATAAACAGTCCCGACAAACTTCACACGAGAGTCCTTGTCAAAACCAGTTTCCTGACGCAATTTGTCATAGAACTTGTTTTCTTCAACATTGGTAATGAGTACAAAGTCCTTATCAGAGTTAGATGCCATAAAGCCACGAATCATAGCCTCATAGTTATTTTCAGGCACAAACCGTCCTACAACTAGGTAATAATTGTTTTCAATGACACCCTTTTCAAAATACCATGTGCGAACCTTATCATCAACCTTAGTCAATCGAGATTTAGTTGTATCTGTCCCATAGGCAATATAAGTTGTTTGAGGACGATACTTCGCATAATCCTTTTGAATATAAGATTCAATGTTTTTACTATCACAAATCAAGAGATCTGCATGTTTAACCATGAGTTGCTCTGAAATTTTCCAATACTTACGAACCGGAAGACTCCACTTTGCACGAAGCCATTCATGACCATCCGGGTTAACCATAAGGGTACCACCGATAGCCTTGATTTTCTTTTTAATACCTGAGATAAATGGACCAATTCGGCAGGCCAAAACATAGAAGATTGGTGCTTGATCATTATTTTCCTTAGCAATCTCAATGGCCTTATTAAGAGCTGCGATGTCATAAGCGATGGCACGTGCGGGCCCGATATTTGGGACGTCAATATTGTAGCATTTAGCACCGTTATGTTCGAAAGTATCTGCTGTAATTCCTGATTTAGCAGAATTTTCACGCATACAAGCTACATAATATTGGATATCTTTGTCTTGTTGGAACTCTGTCAACTTCTCAACAAAGGTCTCAAATCCACCATATTTTGCTGGAATTCCCTTAGAACCAACGATATAAACTGTTTTTGTCATTTAATCACCATTAAAAGAAATGGAGAAAGCCATCACTTTGCTCCATCCTTCATTACTACTACTTTAATTGTTTTCAATAATATTTTGATATCGCGCCAGATTGTCCATCCGTCCATATAAGCAACGTCTAGTTTTACAACTTCATCAAAATCAGTAATTTCACTTCGACCGCTTACTTGCCAAAGACCAGTAATACCTGGTTTAAAGCTGAGGCGACGTTTTTGTTCAGGTGTATAAGATTCGTACTCATCCAATGTTGGTGGACGTGTTCCTACCAAGCTCATATCACCTTTTAGAACATTCCAAAATTGTGGAAGTTCATCAAGACTCGTTTTACGAATGAAATGTCCGATTTTAGTAATACGAGGATCATTGTCCATCTTAAACATACCACCAGACATTTGATTCTGTGCCATCAAATTCTTCTTGATTTCTTCAGCATCTACTCTCATAGAACGGAATTTATAAAACTTGAAGATACGTCCATTCTCACCCACACGGTCTTGAGCAAAAATGGCTGGCCCACCATCTTTACGAATAAGTGGATAAAGGAAGATTCCAACAATCCCACAGAGCACCAAACCAACTAGGGCTCCACAGATATCGAGGAAGCGTTTCGCCAAGATATCTCCATAGCTATAAAAATGCGTTGAAAACGTAACAACCTTGAAAGGACCCAATTGTTGGATACGTTTTTCACCTTGACTCATAAATTCAAGGGCATTCAAATTAATGGATACTGGAATTCCCATGAGCTCAAAAGGTGATGCATAATCCCAAATCTTATACTGCTCACTTGGCAGATTAATCAAAACTTGGTCTACTACTGAGTGAGTCGCATATTCGATTAAATTTTCAGGTTTAACACTCTTGATAAATGGATCAGTGAAATAAGGATTATCCAAGACACAAACTGCTGTAATCCTACCATCCATATTGTCTTTCATACGAGACAAAACATTTTCTAGACGTGCCTGATCAGAAATCAAGAGAATATTCTTGTTACTTTTACGACGTGTATAGATAGAAGAGCGGAAATACTTAAGAACAGTATTTGTAACGTATAAGAGAACACCTGAAATCAGGGTAACATAAAGAAGTCCGCGACGTGAGATAGAAAAACTTCCATCTGCAAAGAATGAGAGAAAGGTCGCAAATAAGGCAAATACAAAACAATATTTGATGGTTGCAATGAGTTCATCCAAGTAGCCCCGATATTTTAGATTTTCATAATAACTACTGATATAGTAGGAAACTACATGAACGACACCTAAAAGAACAATGCTTCCTTGCGTAATCTCTGTATAAGGTATTTTACTAGCTACCATGGCTGCGAAAACAACCACAACCAACTGTATAATACCAATTTCAATGCGACGAATTTCTTGTTTTTCTTTCACTCTAAACCTCTTTTTTAATCTGTTAAGGTGTAAGGAGCCGCATTATCCCCCTTAATGCTATCCTTTTCTACGACGATGCGCTCTTGAATGAGTCTCTTTATGACCGACTTTTTTCCCATACTCCCCATATGATCCGTAAGAACCATATGATCCATATTTATCAACTGTCATATCAACTTTATTAAGGACGACACCTAAGAACTGTGAGCCACTTTGTTCTAATTGTTCAACAGCCTTAGTTACAAAACGGCTTTTAATTCTCCCAGCCGCTGTAACCAAAAGGCTGGCATCAGCCTGATGGGCAACAATAACAGCATCAATAACTAAACCAATCGGTGGTGTATCGATGATGACATAATCATAACGACTACGGGCAACTTCCATCAAATGTCTAAAATTATCATTTTGCAAAAGACTTGTTGGATTTGGTGGTACAGGACCAGATGCAATGACATCCAAACCAGAAATATCAGTTTGGCAAATAGTTTCATTCAGATCAGCATTTCCTGAAAGGAAATTTGAAAGACCTTTATAAGGCTCATTTGACTTAAATGTACCTGACAAAACAGAATTACGAGTATCAGCATCAATGAGAAGTGTTCGAAGCCCTACACTAGCAAATGAAATTGCCAAATTAACAGATGTTGTTGATTTTCCTTCACCAGCTTCAACTGAGCTAATAGTAATCACTTTCATCTGAGCACCTGAAAATTGAATATTTGTGCGAATGGCATTATAGTACTCTTCTGTTTGTTTGGCAAAGTTTGCTTTAGATTTTACTAAATTTAATTTAGGCATTTTTTCTCCTTAAATTTTATCTGTGTCAGGGACAATTCCAAGAAGTGTCATTCCAAGAGCATCTTCCACATCTTCTGGTCGGCGAATACGATCATCTAAGATCTCACGTACCAATACACCAACTACTGCAAGGAAACCTCCAAGTACAGCTCCAAGAAGAACGTTACGCTTGATATTTGGTGAAGATGGAGACTCTGGCAATTTAGCTTCTTCAAGTGTGGTAACATCTTCAACTTTTGTCACGTTCTTGATTTTTTCTGAAGCAACTTCACGAACCTTGTTAGCAAGTGTTTGCGCATCTTGACCTGTTCTTGCATTGACTGAAATTGAGATAAGACGAGTATCAGCAGGGATATTAACTGAAATCATCTTAGCAAGTTCACCTTCACTCATATTCAATTTTTCATCTTTGATAACTTCTGACAAGACATCATTTGATGTAATAATTTCTTTGTAGTCTTTTGTCAAAAATGTACCGGCCTGCAAATCTTGAGCAGAAAGGTTTTTGCCATCATTAGCTTGATTAACCACATAGATACGTGTAGAAGACGTATATGTAGGTTGAATGAGGAAATAAGTTCCCAAGAAGGCAAAGACAGCGACATAGAAGGCTGTAAATAGAATAAATACTTTTTTAGTCCAAAGTTTTTGCAATAGTGCAAGTACATCGATTTCAACACGCTTCGTGTTTTCCTGAGTCATAGTTTCTCCTATATGTATTGATTTTCAAGTAGTGTTTGTGGATTTTCGATGAAAAGGTTACGAGCACGTCTCGTTCCGTAAGTCTTTTCGATAATAGCGTAGGCATCTTTCATAAATGGTGGTCTTGGACCAAGATTATGCATGTCACTAGCAACCATATGAACCAAATTTTTTTCCAAGAAATAACGAACACGTTTCTTTCTTACTTTATCTTTATCGCCAAAGAGCTTTGGTTTGAGGACATGTGAGCTATTGACTTGAGTATAGCAGCCCATATTGATGATTTCTCGAACACGATCAGCATTTTCTTCGAGGGCATCATAGCGCTCAATATGAGCAACAATTGGTGTCACCCCTGCGCGTAAAACATTACTAAGCCCACTATGAATTTCTTTCCAAGATGTGCGAGCACTAAACTCAATCAAAGCAAATTGAGTGTTGTGCATGCGTGGAATGAGATTCTTTTCAAGCTTCTCCACAATGTCTGAGGTGTAATAAAGTTCACCACCATAACAAATAGTTAAGTCTGGATAAAGTGCTTCTGCTTCTTCTTTTACCTTAGAAAAGTTTGCAAAGATTTTATCCTCTGGGGTTTCAAACATTCCCTTACGACGATGGGATGTTGAAACAATCGTACGCACTCCTTGCGCATAGCTTTCGCCAATGAGGTCAAGACTTTCTTCTAAAGTTTTAGGACCATCATCAACATCAAAAACAATATGTGAGTGAACGTCAATCACTTATTTTTCCTCCATCAAATTTTTGATAGCTTGAGAGGCGCTTTCCACACTAGAATCATCCAGTTTCATCATGTAGAGACTAGAATTTGGCATAGCATAAGAGGTCAATTGTCCGGTTGAACCTGTACCTGTTACTGCTTGAGAAGTCACCGTAAATTTAGAACCTGAATCAAGTTGTGTATTGGCCAGAGCATTAATGGTATCTAGAGACATATTCGTTTGAACAGAGTCTTGAAGATTGTTAACGATTGAAGTAAAGTTTGATACAGAATTTAGTGAAGCTAACTTGTTTACAATCGCAGAAATCACTTTCTCTTGGTTCTTACCACGGTCATTGTCTCCTCCATCCAAACTATAACGCTCACGAACAAAGCCAAGGGCTTGTTCAGAATTCATTTGGATATCTCCAACTGGGAAATCAAACTTCCCGTGAAGACTCGTGAAGGCTTGATCATTATGAACTGTCACACCACCAAGTTGGTCAATCAACTTAAGGAAAGATGTGAAGTTAATACGTGCATAGTAATCAATCTTAATGCCATATAGATTTTCCAGAGTTTTTTCAGATGTTTCAACGCCATAAATACCTGCGTGGGTTAATTTATCATACTGGTCTGCCCCTCCATCAGGAATCTTAACGTACGCATCACGTGGAGTGGTCGTCAAGAGGATCTTATGTGTGTTCATGTTAACGGTCATAATGATATTGACATCTGAACGTGACACTGTTGAAATTGAACCGTAGGTATCAATACCACTAATATAAATATTGAAGACTTTTGAATCTACTTGTTTTGCAGAATTGTTATTCTTCTTTTTAATTTTATAAGTATAGATTGTTTTTAGATTTGAAGCATAGTTACTATCGACAGACTCTAGTAGGCTAGCATAAGAGCCACTCAAGACCATAGCTTTAGATTTGCCAGACTTAAGATTGTCATAAGCTTCTTGATATGAAGCAACATCATCAACTTTAAGATCAACCTTTTTGTCTTTCTTTAGAGCAGACATTAAGGTGTCGATATTGTTCTTATCAACCTTAGTTGGTGCTTGTACGCTAGTAAGCTGACTCACATCTTTGATGTCACTATCCTTAGGAACCACGATGCTCATTTCTACTTCAGAAAATGCAGCCGTCTGATTCATACGGTTAGTGATATCAATCATTTGTTTAAAACCGAAAATACCAACCAGAGAAACTAGCGAGAAGATAACCAACACAACCGTTGTCACTAGTGGTGATTTCTTAGTCTTCTGAAGGAAGATGCTAATAGCAAGAACTACCAACAAACCAATGGTGATAATGATGTTCAAAAACCTAAATGATAGGAAATTATAATTGAACATTGTGAATAATAAGATCAATGCTAAAATAGCATACAGAATGGTCAACCCAACGTTGACCATCCCCCACGATCTATTACTCGTACGTTTTTGCTTACGATTCGTACGCGAACTCATATAAATTGCTCCTAAAAATTAAAATTAGACATTTCCCATTATCATTATAACATTACTATAACTTCATTTCAATTGTCATTCTTTTTAAAAAAGAAGAAACCGTTTTTCATTATGATATCAAGCATTTAATTTCTATCATTTTTCATAATATTGTAAACTATTTTTCACATTTTTGGTGGTTGAATCTTAAATTGTCGGATATTTATCTATTTATTACAAGTCTTTTTCTTCCAAATATTTTTATTTTTTTCTAGTAGTTTGAAAATTTTTAACCTATTGATTCTTCGAGTAGATAGTAGTTACAACACAAAAGGACGACCTAATGGCGTCCTTTTACAAATTAGTCTGCAATTAGTGTTTCAAGACCAACTTTCATCATGTCAGTGAAAGTGTTTTGACGTTCCTCAGCTGTAGTGTCTTCATCTGGATTGACCAAACTATCAGAAATAGTCATGATGGCAAGAGCATCTACTTGGTGTTGAGCTGCAAGGTAATAAAGTGCTGCTGCTTCCATTTCAACAGCCTTAACTCCCCACTTACCAAGCTCAATGTTTTTTTCGAAATAATTTGAATAGAAAACATCAGATGACAAGACATTACCAACATGTGTAGTCATACCAAGCTCTTTAGCAATGTGGTAAGCCTTATCTAAGAGATTGAAACTTGCAATTTGTGGGAAATCGTATTGTGGCCAATCGTTACGAATAATGTTAGAGTTTGTCGCTGCCGCTTGCGCTAGAACTAACTCACGAACGTGAACATCCTCATTCAATGAACCAGCAGTTCCCACACGGATCAATTTTTTAACCCCGTAGTCAACAATAAGCTCACGAGCATAGATAGAGATAGATGGCATCCCCATTCCAGTTCCCATTACTGAGACACGTTCACCTTTGTATGTTCCTGTGTAACCAAACATATTACGAACTTCATTGAAACATACAGCATCTTCGAGGAAATTCTCGGCAATGACTTTCGCACGTAAAGGATCTCCAGGTAGGAGAATTTTATCAGCAATTTCACCTTGCTTAGCAGCAATATGGATAGACATAATATAAGATACCAAGGGCGTTAAAGAGGCAAAGTAAAAATAGGAAATCTGACAAAGATGCTTCGCATCTAGGAGGATTTATCTTTTTTACACAGCCTCTAGCCCGGGTTCAGTTTCAAACCCGAACTACCCTTCCTTTCATTTTTTATATACAGGACAGGCGACAGAGAACAAAGTAATAATTGGAAACTGACGACGCATTATAAATGCTAGACAGTCTATCTTTTTACTTCGTTCTCCGCCCGTATTCATTTTAGTGAATACAGTTAACCCGTCCTTTCTATTTTTTGATGGTAAAAGAGCAACCTGAACACACTATCTACCATTCTTATTTTTTTATTTTTAAATAATTTTTCTACTATTATATAGTTGATAAATTATTACTTTTTTAATAGTGGATTAAGCTTGAGTCAATGAATCAAGAAAATCATATAACTTCTTGTTCATTTCTGAATAATCGTTGGTACGCAATTGTTCAGGTGTTTGAACAAAAGGTAACTCCTTATTTTGCTTACGCAAGTGTTCTTCACCATCCGCAGTTATGAGCAAATCAATGGCTTGGGAATCAAACTCTAGGTGTGCTTGGAAGGCATAGTGTTTAGGACTAAAGCGAATAATTTGACGTGGACAACCTTGACTAGTAGCAAGAACAACTGCATTATCAGTCAATCCAGGCATATCACCATGCCAGTGGCCAGTATTGAGAGTTGTGCCAAAACCTTTGACATGCTCATCAGCTAATCCATCATCCGTAAGTGTTATTGGAAACACACCAATTTCGCGTTCTGGACTATGCTCATACTTACCACCATAGGCTACAGACAGAAGCTGAGCTCCCAAACATACACCAACAATATAGATATCAGCAGCAATTGCTTTTTGCATAAATACAATCTCAGCATTTGGGTCATAATAAGGAAAGGTCTGACGATCCTCATCAGGTGACTGAGGACCACCCATCACAATTAGAAAATCAATACCTTCAACGGTTTCAGGAAGGACCTCTTCCTCATATACCTTGGTTGATGTGATATTATGCCCACGGTCTTGAGCCCATTTTAAATAGGCTCCTGGAACTTCAAACGTTTCGTGTAAGATAAAATGAATATTCATTGTTTTTTCTTCCATCTATTATTAATTATCCTTGATAGTAGACCCGCTAAGATTAGAGGAACTGCTACCAGCCCTCCTTGACCGGTAAAACCTAGAACTAAGGCTATTCCCGTCAGAGGAGCATCCAAAGTTGTTACTAAAAATATGGTTGCACCAAGTAACATTCCTAGATTAGGATTTAGGGATAAACCAAAAGTCTCAAGACACCTTGTTAATAAGAAACCCGATCCGACACCTAAAGTAAACGAAGGCGTCAGTGTCCCTCCATAAGTACCTGACCATAGCAACAAGCACACAATAAGCCCTTTAATTACTAGCAAAATCGGAAGGTATTCCGAAGTTCCTCCAGAAAACATCCATTGTGCTAGAACCTGACCATTTCCCATGATTATAGGATAGAAAGCTACAATACCACCTAATATTATAAAAGAGACGGGCATGGTCCAGAGAATATGTTTATCTGTTATACGACTTTTACTCGCCTTTTTAGCTAAAACTTTAAATATAAGAGCAAGCGGAGTTACAAACAGCGTCAAAACAAGAATCTGTATCAAACTAGTAGGATGTAAGCTTACTTTATCAACTAAATATATAGCTTTCCCACCAACAATTGGACGAGCACAATAAGCTGACAAATAGGTTGTCACAAGAATGATACCAATGTTTTTCAGTTTCCAAGCAACTCCCAAAGTTTCCAAAACAAACAGTGTACTGGCAAAGGGAACTTGGTAAACCGCAGCTAAACCTGCTCCTGCACCACATGCAATCATGAGTTGTCTTTCAGGAATTTCTAAACCCAGTTTTTTTGATAAACTGCCAGCACATAAGGCACCTAATTCTCGTGGAGCTGCTTCCTTGCCTACCGAAGCACCTGCTCCAACGATTGCTACCTGCACCAAAGCATGTAGACTTTGGCCAAGAAAATTTGGACTCTTCTTGCCAACGAGTTGCTTAGCCTTTCTAATGGAAAGAAGGGACACTCGTCGCTGAAGGAAATACCAAAAGATACTAGCTAAGACACCAGCTACCACTATAACTACGAAGCGTCGATAAGCACTTATAGAGTTAAATTGTAACAAGAGATCTGACGTATCGTTACCAAAAGCAAGAAATTTTATAAAATCTAAAAGATAGTGGCAAAGAATACCAATCAGACCAGAAGCTATTCCGGTTGTCAAAACAGCCAAACTTAACCTAATCGACTTGGGGAGCCAAGTCAAACTCTTTCTCTCTTTATTACCCATATATTAGAGTATGGCTAAAATTGCTTTAACCAACTTTTCCTACTGTCTTTTGAGTAGGGTCAATCCCTTCTTTGTTTTTATTTCATAGTAAGGCAATCTCGTGCTGAATTAGAAAAACTAAAACTAGCTTTCATTCTTTGACCTTTTTAACTATATTCTAGTCTTAATGATTTTGTTCTATGTTATAAGTAGTTTATCTCTGAATGACCTAAAGTTGTTCTTAACAAAGCAAGTGGCAAACTGTAAATTGTTTTATTATATTGCGACACCATTTCATTGTAGTGTAATTTTTGATTAGCAACAAGTACTTCTGACTCTTTAATCTCAGCAATCAAATCCTTTATACTTTGATCAGCTGTAATATTTGTATCTCTTTCGATTTCCTCTATAATTTTATTCTTCGTTTCCTCTAGTTTAGTAGAGTATTCATGTTTAGAAAAATTGCCAGACTCACCGTAAGACTTCCGCTTAGATTCTGAATGATTAGCTTTGTTTTCATCGTTAGTCAAATTGTTGACAGACTTTTTTTCCTCTAACAATTCTTAAAACTGCAAATACGATAGATGCTCCTTGAAATGGTTCATAATCTATCTCACTACCACTTGTATCTATAGCAGAAAATATAACCAACCAAACCATGGTTAGGAAAGCAATTATAAAAACTCCACGAATGATACGAAATAATGGATTATTCATTAAGTTTGACATCAATTATTCCTTTTTAAAGTTCAGCCAAAATAGCTTTCAGCAAGCCTTTGAAATCCCCTTTAACACGTTCTGTCACTTCCACAACTTCTTCGTGATTGAGTTCTTCTTGGAAACCGGCCGCAAAGTTGGTAATACATGAAATACCAAGAACTTTCAAACCAGAATGTGCTGCAACAATGACTTCAGGGACAGTTGACATCCCAACAGCATCTGCACCAAGAGTCTTATAAGCACGAATTTCAGCTGGAGTTTCGTAAGTTGGACCAGTTACGCCGATATAGACACCATCATCTAATTTAATGCCCAATTTGTCAGCAACTCGATGTGCAGTCTCACGGTATTCTGGAGTATACGCTTTAGACATATCAGGGAAACGAGGACCAAAATCATCCAAGTTTTCTCCAATCAATGGGTTTTGACCAGTCATGTTGATGTGGTCAGTGATGGCCATTAAAGTACCTGGACCAAAGCCGATACCACCAGCTGCATTGGTTACAACAACTCCTTCGCATCCAAGTGCTTTCATAACACGTACAGGGAAAGTAACTACTTCAAGCGGATTTCCTTCATAAAAATGGAAACGTCCTTGAAGAGCTAAAACCTTACGTCCAGACAAGGTTCCATAAACAAGTTTTCCAGCATGACCGACAACCGTTGATTGTCCCCAGTTTGGAATATCCGCATAGTCAATGACAACTGCGTCTTCAACTTCTTCAGCCAACTCACCAAGTCCAGAACCCAAAATTAAACCAAACTCAGGTTTTTCAATTCCTTTGCTTTCCAAAAATGCTTGAGTAACTCTAATTTTTTCAAGTAGCGACATGTTAATTCTCCCTTAATTTTATTTCATTCTTAAAAAGTGACCAATTTTTGAAAAAGTTCTTGCATTTCGAATGGTTATAGAAGGATAAAAAGGTGCTTTCAATAGCTTCTTATGATAAGCCGTTTGGTTATAGCTTGATTTATCAAATTTACCCCAGTAGATCCCAAGTTGACCAAGATGAATAATTTCATCCCCCAACTCTAAAGACTCCATAACATTCCTCATTTCGTTCTTATCAAGTCTTTCAGTATATAAGAGAACATCTTTTCTATAGAAATCTTCTTCCCACCACTTAGGTAAAGATGCCACTTCATTTTGGTAATCTTCTAGAGTAAAAAGAGAAAACACCTTAATAAATTGATAAGTCTTATTAAGAAATCTCTCTAAAACTAAGAGGAGTTCCACTTTCATCAAGGACGAATCGAAGAAAAAATTTCCACTATTTATATAGGAAGAAACATTTGACATTCCAAGTTCTTTTAACTCATGACAAAATTCTTCCATGACTACCTTGTGACGACCACCAACATTAATCCCACGAACCAAAAATGCATAGCGATTCATTTTAGACAAGTTTATCCAAGAAGCTTTCACCAATCATGGCTTTATCTATACCAAAGTTTTCAGCGACAGTTGCTGAAATGTCAGAGAAATGACCTACTGGAATAAGTCCATTTCCTTTGAATGATGGGCTATAAGCCAAGAAAGGAATATATTCACGAGTATGGTCTGTCCCTGCATAAGTTGGATCATTTCCGTGGTCTGCTGTAATCATCAAGAGATCATCTTCACGCATGGCAGCAATGATTTCAGGCAAACGTTGGTCAAATTCGTGCAAACAATCACGATATCCATGTGGATCACGACGGTGTCCATAAAGGGCATCGAAGTCTACCAAGTTTGTGAATGAGAAGCCATGTTTGAAATCTTCAGAAGTCATAGCTTTAATCAAATTATCAATACCATGGCTATTTGATTTGTTGTGGCCCATATCGTGGTTAATACCAGCTCCGTTGAAAATATCATTGATTTTACCAACGGCATAAGTATCAATACCAGCTTCATTCAATTTATCCAAAACAGTGGGTGCAAATGGTGAAACAGCCAAATCTCGACGATTAGATGTACGAGTGAAGTTTCCAGGCTCACCAACGTAAGGACGAGCAATGATACGCCCTAGAAGAGCTGGACGCTCAAGGGTAATTGAACGCGCATATTCACAAATACGATACAACTCATCCAATGGAATAATATCTTCGTGTGCAGCAATTTGAAGAACTGGGTCAGCTGAAGTATAAATAATCAATTCACCAGTTTCCATTTGACGAGGTCCAAAGTCTTCAATAACAGCTGTACCTGAGTATGGTTTATTAGCTTCACGAATGACTTTACGACCTGAGAATTCCTCAATTTTAGTGAGAATTTCTTCTGGGAATCCGTTCCAGAAGGTATCAAAAGGTTCAGTAATATTGAGACCCATGATTTCCCAGTGACCAGTCATCGTATCCTTACCAAGAGAAACTTCCTGCAATTTTGTTGCATAACCAGTTGGGTTACTTTCTGCTGGTACTGTTTTCAAAGGTGTTTCACGAGGAATATTTCCTAGACCAAGCTTAGCCATATTTGGCACATTCAATCCTACTGATTTAGAGATATGACCAAGGGTATCTGAAGCACCATCTGGCACACCTGCATTGACAAAGTCATTGGCATCTGGAGCAGCACCAATTCCTACTGAATCAAGAACGACTAAATGCATTCGGTTAAATTTGGACATAATAACACCACAAAGAGATAAAATCTTTTCGAAATTACCTCTTGCCTTTCTATATTATTTAATAGTTTGACAAAAATTAATTAGTTTTCCTCATTAAAAGTGAGGGGAAATCAAAATTGGACTAGGCCTTGACTTCAACGACCTTAACACCGTCTTTTCCTGCAACGATGACTTTGTTAACCATACCATTGAACAATCCATGATCGACAACACCTGTCATAGCTTTTAGTTCTTCACCAAGAGCTACTGGATTTTCAATCTTACCTAAATCAAGATCGATGATATAGTTCTTCATATCTGTAACAAAGCGATTACCTTCCTCCGTAAGTCGGAATGATGGCTTATAGCCCTTCGACTCAAAGACACGATAGAGACGATCAGCACCATATTGAACCACTTCAACTGGTAATTTGAAAGCACCTAATTGATTAACCATTTTTGACTCATCAACTACCCAGATATATTCTTTAGTAGGTGTAGCGACGATTTTTTCCATCAAAAGGGCACCACCGCCACCTTTAATCCCATTGAGTTGAGGGTCTACTTCGTCGGCGCCATCAACAGTAACATCAATACTGTCAATATCATCCACTGCCTTCAAAGGAATACCTAAGCCTTCAGCTTGTTTAGTGGTTTGACTTGATGTCGTTACTCCAACAACACTAAGGCCTTCTTCCTTAATACGACGGCCAATTTCCTCCACGAAGAAATAAGCTGTTGACCCTGTACCGAGTCCAACAACCATTCCATCTTCAACGTATTTGGCAGCGGTTACGCCAGCGATTTTCTTAAGTTCTTCCATGCTCGTCTCCTTGCATCTTTCTATAATAGTCGTTCAGAATAATTATAACATGTTTCAACAGTAAATAGAAATGATACGAGGGAGTAAAACCTAGCAAAAATAAAAACTAGATTCTAAATAGAATCTAGTTTTGATGGGGAACTAATTTAATAGCACCACTTAATCTTCTTTACGACGTTTGAAGAATCCTACAAAGGCTGCAAAAATCATTGAAAGAAGTCCAATAAATCCAGCATTGCTAGTGTGCTCACCAGTTTGTGGCAACTCAGCTTGAGGCACTACAGGAACTTCAGTATCTGGAGTTGGTGTAGTTGGCGGTGTCACTGGAGTTGGAGGAGTAACAGGTGTTGGTGGTGTTTGTGGAGTCGGTGGTGTTGGTGGTACCACGTGAGACTCTCTCTCAACGACATAGTTCTTGTGCCATACAACCCTTGGTTTTTCAGGAGTTTTAGGTTCTACTGGTTTAGCAGGAACTTCAACTACTTTTGGTGTTGGTGGTGTTGGTGCCGTTGGACCTGTTGGTGGTGTTGGTGCTTGTGGTTTACCAGGTACTT
>NZ_LSIW01000109.1:0-627 GCF_001556435.1 Streptococcus sp. CCH5-D3 | reverse complement strand
TTAAATTCTTGGCACAAGGGATGTGGACGACCCTTTACTTGTCTTTCTTCATCATTGTGCTGTCTACCTTGTTCGGAACTATTCTGGCGGTTATGCGTAACGGAAAGAATCCTATTCTTCGTTGGATGGCTTCTATCTACGTTGAGTTCGTTCGTAACGTTCCTAACTTGCTTTGGATTTTCATTATCTTCTTGGTCTTCCAGCTTAAGTCTACAGCGGCAGGAATTACCTCTTTCACGGTCTTCACTTCAGCGGCCTTGGCGGAAATCATTCGTGGGGGACTGAACTCTATCGACCATGGCCAAACGGAAGCCGGCTTGTCTCAAGGGTTTAACAACAGACAAATCTTTATTTACATCATCTTCCCACAAGCTATTCGTAAGATGTTACCATCTATCATTTCTCAATTCGTAACAGTCATCAAGGATACTTCTTTCCTTTACTCTGTTATCGCCTTACAGGAATTATTTGGTAAGAGTCAGATTTTGATGGGTGGTTACTACGAACCTAGTCAAATCTTTACCTTATACGGTATCGTGGCTTTAGCCTATTTCGTGGTCAACTTTGCCATTTCTAGCTACTCTCGCTACCTCTCTAAACAATGGGAGCAAGCTAGTGAATAAAACA
>NZ_LSIW01000108.1:0-3202 GCF_001556435.1 Streptococcus sp. CCH5-D3 | reverse complement strand
CACCATATACATAAACTTCTTTAGTATCTTTATTAGAGTAAGGAATCTCTACTGTAGGAGCCTCGTTTTGACGTACAGGATTTACAACTACAGTAACTTCAATCTCACCTGACTCTTTACCTTGGCTATCAACAGCTTTATACTTAACTGTATAAGTGCCTGGGGTGTTTGTATCAACTGTCTTGGTTGCTGTGTTTCCATTTACTGAAACGACTTCAGCATGTACCTTATCACCTAGTGTTGCTTGAGCATCATCTTCTTTATCTGCCACTGTCACAAGAGAAGTAAGGTCCAGTTGAGCACCTTGTTCGACAGTTTTTCTGTTTCCTTCAACAGCTGAAGCAATAGTTGGTGCCTGGTTTTCTACTGAGCGCGATTGCCATCCAGCCACACTTGAGAAACCACCTTCCACCACATTTGAGATAGATGATACTTCTGTACCTGCAATCTTATCAGCCATTGTGAGGACAATCGTATCTTGGAACTTACCGTTCTCAACTGATTTGACAGTTGCCTTATCTGACTTTTGTGACACCCATGCAGCTGATAAACTGTCACGTTTGACTGGAACTTCAACTGTTTGACCTGCAGTATCTGTATAGCGCAAGTAAGCAATACCTGCATCATGAGGAACCTTAAGAGTAACCTCTTTTTGTCCTGCTACAACTGCATCCTGGTTAGTAGTCAAGCTTGAAGGTTCAACCGTTGTCTCACCGATTGATACTGGAACTGTGCGACGACTACTTTCTGTTCCGTCAACCGTTTGAGTCACCTGAACAGTTTGACGTGGTTTGATAGTCGTACCCTCACCCTGATTGTTGTTCAAGGCTGTTGGAAGCTCACCTGTAGTCCAGTTACCACTACTGTCAACAGTGACGTTACCGATGTTTTGCTCCTGACCATCGATATAAAGTTTGATAGTTGCCCCTGGAACCCCTGTCCCTGAAAGAGTGCTTGAAGTCGACGCCACTGTCTGAACAGGAACATTGATAGAAGTGTTCGTCAAGTTTGGAGTCACACTTGGTGCACCAACCTGACTAACCAAGTTCTTGTCGTACTTACCTGAGATAGCATACCAGTTATTCCTTGGTAGCCCTGTCTTGGATTCAACTCCGGCAATATAAGAAATGGCTTGTGATGAGTCTTCAACTATTGTACGGTACTTAATAGTAAACTTGCGAGCACTAGAACTATTAGATAATTGGAGGACATATACCTTTTTTGTATCCCCCATAACACCGCTAAGACCATCTACATTATTGTAATCACTTCCGACAGTATTTTTGACACGCCATTCAAGTTTATTTCCTGCGTCAACATACTGAACACCTTCTGCATTTGCTGAACCAGCACCTGATTCTTTATTTGCATCCTTCCAGCCATCGCGATCTACGTAAGCACCATTGTAATCTGTCACAACATTGTAAGGGTCAGATACATTCTTTGGAATTGTGAAATAGTAGTATCCTCCCATCCTATCGTACTGAGCCTCGTTAAAGGTTACAGTCCACTCTAATACTGGGCGACCTTGACCAGATGGATCAGTTGCGACTGTCTTCCCATTGACTACCTCATAGTCGTCCAACTGTCTGTATTCAATCTTAGCACGTTGAGTTGGAGTCCCACTGTTTACTTGAGCAGTTCGATTTTGGTAAACATATTTAATATCTCTTCCTTCCATCGAACGTTCTTGCCCTACTGCACGACGACTACGCACACGAGGCACATTTGCCGTTTCTGACACAGTAACATTATTTGCACTAGCGCTCACTGAGCTTGCTGTAGTCGACGATGCTGTAGAAGCTGTGACTGAACGAGATGCCTCTGAAGCAGTTGCTGGTTTTGCAGTTGATACATTTGTTGAACTAGTAACTTCTGAAGCAACTACTGGACTTGTTAAGGTTGATGCTGATGAAGCCGGCGCTGAACTTGTAGCACTTGATGAAGCTGGTGCTGTTGAAGCCGGCGCTGAACTTGTAGCACTTGATGAAGCTGGTGCTTCCGAACTTACTGCTACACTTGATGCAACTGAGCTTGTAGGTGCAACCGACGTCGCTGTAACTGTTTCAGTAGCTGCTGGTGCTACCGTAGCAGTTGCTGCACTTTCTGGTGCTGTGCTTGGCGAAGTTGTAGCCACGACTCCCTCGCCTTGACTTGTACTTACAGATGTAGCTGCAACTGTTGCTCCATCAGATGTCGTTTCATCCGCTTGAGCTGTGTGACCAATCATGATCAAAGTACCAAGCAAGACCGAGCAGACTCCGATATTCAATTTACGAATCGAGAAACGACTCTTCTTACTAAAGATATCTTTACCCATATTTCCTCCTAGACAAGAAATCATTAGATTTTGATTGCTCTTGTCTCTTCTAAAAATAATATAAATTGAATTTCCCTAACATAAAATATATCATATAATTAGAATTGAATCAATATTTTACCATCATAAAATTAGTTTTCTCTATTTTTTTAAAATAACTTAAGCATTATCCTTTAAAAAATATTATTTTTTTACACCCTCTTTTTATACAGAACCTATAAAACTTTACACATATAATTCAAAATATAAAAAAAGCTTTTTATCCAAAGCCTTTAGAGCACCTTATAATGTTAACGTATATTACTTTTTAAAAGCATTACAATTTTCGAATCATAGAATAATTCTCACGTTTTACACTCTCATCATTTATAGGTACACTCATAATAAAACTAATAACCAAGTATAAATATGCATATTTTTAGATTTATTAATGCCATTAAATTAAAAAGATATCAATAATTTTAATGATTGTTTTTTTCATCAAGCTTTATTTTTAACTGAATAATTAAAAAATATTCTATAATGTTTGTAATGGCTAAAACTGCTATAAAGATTATAGAGCCAGTATTTTTAATACTAAAATTGCCATTATGAACCAGTTCGATAAGAAGTCACTACCCTATCGAGCCTTGAAAAATCACTGGCGACTCCTGCAAAAGGTCAGCCGTAGGCTATCTCCCAACTCTTTTTTCCGTCAAACTTTAGTACCACATGAAATCATTGAGAAGACATCGGTCTTTTCAGAAGAGTTCGCTAATGCCTACAAACTTTACCAGCTCTTACTATTTCTCTTTCAGGAGAAGAGAGTAGATGAGTTCTTTGAGTTGATAGAGGAGAACATGAGCAAGGTCAATCACTACTTTCAAACGGTCTTTAGGACTT
>NZ_LSIW01000107.1:0-460 GCF_001556435.1 Streptococcus sp. CCH5-D3 | reverse complement strand
GCCTTTTTAAAGACAAGAATTGCGATTATGAACCAGTTCGATAAGAAGTCACTACCTTATCGAGCCTTGAAAAATCACTGGCGACTTTTTCAAAAGGACAGTCGTAAGCTATCTTGTAACTCATTTCACTCGAAGACATTTTGTCAAACCTTAAGCCCACATGAAGTCATTGAGAAGACATTGGTCTTTTCAGAAGAGCTCACCGACTACTATACTCTTTATCAGCTTTTGCTTTTTCACTTTCAGGAGAAGAGAGTAGATGAGTTCTTTGAGCTGATAGAGGAAAATAGAAGCAAGGTCAATCACTATTTTCAAACGGTCTTTAGGACTTTTCTTAGACACAAGCAATACATCCAAAATGCACTAGAAACAGACTATTCAAACGCAAAACTGGAAGCTACTAACAAGTTGATTAAAGACATCAAACGGTTGGGCTTCGGTTTTAGAAACTTCATCAACT
>NZ_LSIW01000106.1:0-1047 GCF_001556435.1 Streptococcus sp. CCH5-D3 | reverse complement strand
AAAAGGGGGATTTTATTATGATTGAAGCCTACAAAAAATTTTGGAAGGGCTATGTCGATTTCAAGGGCCGTTCAACACGTTCAGATTATTGGCTTAATGTGCTTGCGCAATGTTTGGTTTTTTTACTTTTCGGTTTCTTACTTATATTAATCATGATTTTAGGGGGAGATCCGGCAACGTATACTTCTGACGCATATAGTTTTCAAATGATTTTGATCTATATTGTATTGTCAGCTTTTGGAATATATATGTTAGCCTTACTGATACCTTCCATTGCAATCATGGTACGTCGTCTAAGAGATAGTGGCTACCATTGGGCTTTGATATTTTTAGCGTTGATTCCCTACCTTGGTAGTTTTATTATTTTTATCTTAACCTTGCAACCAACAAAGGTAGAATTACCATTCAATAATTTGAATAATCCACAACAATGATAAGTATTTAGCAGCCTAGTATGGCTGCTTTTTCGTCAATTTGTCAAATTCTTTTTTTATTGCTATACTATAAGTATCAAAAAATGAGGAGATTTTATTATGATCGAAGCTTATAAGAAGTTTTGGAAGGGCTATGTAGATTTTGAGGGCCGTTCAACACGTTCAGATTACTGGTTTGCATATTTGGCAAATATGTTAACAGTTATTGCTTTTTATGTGTTGCTCGCAATCTTTGGAGGCATTGCAAGTGCGACAGAATCAAGCTTTTTGGCTGTTATTTCATTTATCATCCTATTTATCTTTTTTGCCTTTGGTATTGCTGCTATCTTACCTGGTATTGCTGTAACAGTTCGCCGTTTGCGTGATGCTGGCTACAATTGGCCGTATATTTTTATTTCTTTAATCCCATTTGTAGGTCCTATTATCTTCATTGTGTTGTTGTGTAAACCAACTAAAGTTGATTATCCATTTAACAACTTCAATAATCCTCAGCAATAATAATGACTTAACAGCCTCGCTAGGCTGTTTTTTAGTTGATTTGTCACTTGTTATACTGGAAGTATCATAAAAAAGGGGGATTTTATTATGATTGAAGCCTACAAAAAATTTTGGA
>NZ_LSIW01000105.1:0-458 GCF_001556435.1 Streptococcus sp. CCH5-D3 | reverse complement strand
TACACGAACAACAACGTTTTTCCATTCGTAAATATTCATTTGGGGCAGCATCAGTTCTTTTAGGAGCTAGTTTGGTCTTTGCGGGTCAAGCTTTGGCTGATGAGCATCATGAGGTTTCAACACCTTCAGATGCTTCTTTGTTTGCTACCTCAGATAGTGATGCTGTGACCGCAGCTGATATTTTCAGTGGTGTAGCAACAGATGGGGTATCGTCAAGTGAGAAAGCTAGTCAAGTCTCAACAACTAGTGAAACTGCTACTAGCGAGGCTACAAGTGAAGTGAGCACTAGTACCTCACAAGCAACAGATAAAACTTCTGAATCAACAGCTGCCAGCTCAGAAGCAACAAGTGCTACAAATGCTTCATCTGAAAAAGCCACTAACCTTGATGTATCTGCCTTAACGAGAGCAGCTGTCAATACTAGTTTGGTGAGCCAACCAGCTACAACTACAGACAGC
>NZ_LSIW01000104.1:0-25431 GCF_001556435.1 Streptococcus sp. CCH5-D3 | reverse complement strand
TTTTGGAGTGAGTGGAAGTGATAGTTAGGAATTCTCAAATTCTATTTCCATTTACACTGTGGGTACGTTTTTATTTCCATTGACAAGGAGTTTGAGGGAATAGAAACGTACCCACCTATATGAAAAAATCACGAAAGGTTTGATCTATGGAAATCAGTAGAAATTAGGTGATACAATAACACGTTATAAAAACCTTGAAATCAGTATGTTTCAAGGTTTTAAGTACTCTTACGGATAGCATTGGGAACATCTAACTTTCTTGAGGAGTAAAGTTTGTTTCTCAATATAGTAATCGTTAAATTGTGTCGAAGCGTTATATGATATGATAATTCCAAATAGTCCTTTGGGCTTTTTATGGCATTGTGATATTCTCTAAGAACACGAGATTGCTTCAATAATTTACAAAGTTATGGGGATTTCTCATAGCTTTTTTACTTTCTTCCTTGACAATTGAGCGAGTGTTCAACTATAATGATGATAGTTGAGTGGTTGTTCAACTGAATCATCGATTATTGAGGTATGAGATGTAATTTTTCTTCTCTATCACCAGTAATGCAAGCTTTATTAGCTGGCTTATTCAACTGGTTTTGTACCCTTATCGGTGCTAGTTTGGTCTTTTTTGTCAAAACCATTCATCAAAAATTCATGGATATGATGATGGGCTTGGCAGCGGGCATTATGACGGCAGCGGCAGTCTGGCCTTTGCTTGTCCCTTCTTTGGACTATAGCCAGTCAATAGCTACGAACAGATTTTACTGGTTGACGACGGCTGTTGGTTCTATTGTCGGGGGCTTATTTATCCGCTTTATTAATTATTTGGTTCCCGACCTGCATTTGAATCATCAGATGAGTGATAAGGAAGGGATTTTGAATCCCAAAAGACCCTTATCAAAGACCATGCTGCTTTATCTGGCGGTAGTGTTTCATAATATACCAGAGGGCTTAGCAGTTGGTGTGGCATTTGCTAGTGTGGCAAATCTCGCAACTAGACTTTCCTTTACGTGAATGAGTGCCCTTGGATTGGCCTTGGGAATTGGCATCCAAAATATTCGAGAAGGCTCTGCCTTGTTCTTGCCACTACGGGTAGAAGGGCGAAGTAGGAAATCAGCTTTCTACTATGGCGCCATGTCAGCGATTGTTGAGTCGATTGCAGCTGTTTTAGGGGCCTATGCTGTTATGTCTATGACCCAGCTACTACCTTATGCTCTCTTATTTGCGGCGGGAGCCATGATTTATGTTGCAGTGGAAGAACTTGTGCCAGGTGCTCAAGAGCACAAGAATACCGATATTGCGACAGGTGGGGTTATGGCCGGATTTCTAATCATGATGTTACTTGATACAACTTTAGTATAGGAGGAATAGAAAATATGTCACAGTGTTTAACAGCTTGTAATCCAGATTTAATTCAAGGGGTCCATGAGACGGAGTTTGATACCGTTACATTGCTAAATATGTCCAATTTTTTTAAGGCGATTTCTGACCCAACTCGTTTGCGGATTTTACAAGCAGTACGGCAAAATCCAATTTGTGTCGGAGACTTAGCGATTGCGTTACAGATGACCAAGTCTGCTATTTCTCACCAACTACGCTATCTGCGGGACTGCCAATTGGTCAAGGGGGAGAAAAAAGGAAGGATGACCTATTATGAACTTGCGGACGATCATGTCGCAGCAGTCTTGTCTTTGACACTGAAACATTTGAAAGAGGAAAAACATGAAGAAAGAGTATGAACTTCGAGGAATTGACTGTGGCAATTGTGCTGCTAAGATTGAACGTGCTGTCAATCAATTGGAGCAGGTAGAATCTGCCACTGTCAATCTGATAGCTCAAAAGCTGATTTTGGAAACAAAAAGCGAAGATGGGATAGATAAGGAAATTATTGACTTGGTGGATGCTATTGAACCTGGAATCGAAGTTATCAGTGAGAAAAAGGAAGAGGCACTTCCAGAAAAACGAGATTGGGCGAAAGAGCTGCTACTTGCTGTTATGATTCTATTTGCCTTCGGCTTTTTCCTGCCAGAGGAGTATTTCTGGATTCGTCTGGTCTATTATCTGACCCTATATATCATTATCGGCCATAAGGTTCTTATCAAGATGGTTCAAAATATTCAACGTGGTAATCTTTTTGATGAAAACTTTTTGATGAGTATCGCGACCTTAGGAGCCTTTCTCTTGGGAGAATTTCCAGAGGCAGTAGCCGTCATGCTTTTTTATCAGATTGGGGAGTATTTCCAAGATAAGGCCACCTCTCAATCTCGTCAGTCCATTGCACGATTGATGGATATTCGGTCGGATAAGGCTTGGAGACTAGAGGGGGGAGAAACCGTTCAAGTAGACCCTGAAACAGTAAGGGTTGCGGACCATATTTTAGTTAAGCCTGGGGAGAAGGTGCCCCTAGATGGTCTGGTCAGAGAAGGTCGTTCTATTCTGGATACGTCAGCCTTGACAGGAGAATCACTGCCTAGGGAAATTGGCGTTGGTGAGGACATTACAAGTGGTGTGATCAATTTGACTAGTCCATTGGTAATTGAAGTGAGCAAGACTTTTTCGCAATCAACGGTCAACAAAATTTTGGAATTAGTTGAAAATGCAAGCAATAAAAAAGCGGAGACGGAACGGATGATCACACGTTTTTCGCGTGTGTATACACCAGTGGTTGTCGGAATCGCTTTTCTGCTTGCAAGCCTGCCTCCCTTGCTTGGTTTAGGGGAGTGGTCGACTTGGCTTTATCGGGCACTTACCTTTTTAGTCATTTCTTGCCCTTGTGCTCTTGCGGTTTCGGTACCAATGAGTTTCTTTGGCGGGCTAGGGGGAGCATCTAAATTAGGTGTCTTAGTGAAAGGTGGGAATTATTTAGAGGCTCTTGCCAAGTTGGATACGGTCGTATTTGATAAGACGGGGACAATTACAAAAGGTATCTTTGCGGTGGATACCGTTGTCAACGCAGAAGGTGTCGAGGATGATATTCTGTACCTCGCTGCCCATCTGGAAAGCTATTCCAATCATCCAATCGCAAACTCTATTCGAACAGCCTATGGACAGGAAGTGGACGAGAATAGGGTGAGTCAGATTACCGAGCTACCAGGGCAGGGCATGTCCGGTAGGGTAGATGGCAGACAGCTCTATCTTGGGAATGCTAGATTAATGGAAGTTCAAGGGATTGCTTATCCAGCTATTGACAGCACAGGAACAGTTCTCTATTTGGCAGAGGACAGTCATTTTCTAGGCTATTTCCTTATCACAGACCAAGTGAAGGAGACGAGCATCGAGGCCTTGAAGGATTTACAGGCAGTCGGAATTAAAAAGACGGTTCTCCTTTCAGGCGATCGTCAGGCAGTGGTTGATGAATTTGCACAGCAATTTGCCTTTAATGATGCATTTGGAGATTGCTTGCCTCAGGATAAGGTGAGTACATTTGAGGAAATTCTGACTCAGTCTCAGCAGGCTGTTGCCTTTGTTGGAGATGGGGTGAATGATGCACCGGTTCTTGCTAGGGCAGATGTTGGTATTGCTATGGGAGGGCTAGGTTCGGACGCAGCCATTGAATCAGCAGATGTTGTACTGATGGATGATGACCTTGGAAAACTTCCTCAAGTCATTCGACTGGCAAAAAAGACAGTCAGAATAGCCCAACAAAACATGACCTTGGCTATTGTAGTTAAACTAATTTTCTTGGTTCTAAGTGGATTGGGAATTTCTAATATGTGGGAGGCCATCTTTGCAGATGTTGGTGTAACGCTACTAGCAGTATGGAATGCATTGAGGGTCTTGAGGATAGATACCTCCACTTTGTCAAAGTAAGTGAACTGATGTTAGTATGATTTTATGGACACGTTTTGGTAGAATAGTATCTAACCAAAGGAGATGTCCAAATGAGCCAAAAATATACCAAAGAGTTCAAGGAAACTAGTGTTCAATTACATGAAGCAGGACACGTGGAGTGTGTAGCTTTGCTTCTACGAGCTGATTAAACAAGGATTTAGCAAGTGAAAGTCCTAAAGTAAGGAGTTGAAATATGAAATTCCATGAATTTGGGGATAAGAATTTGCCTTCTATCTTACTGATACATGGCGGTGGTAGCTCTTGGTGGAACTATCTTCGTCAAGCACGAATCTTGTCAGAAGAATACCGTGTTATTCTACCCACTTTGAATGGCCATGGCGAGGAATATCAACTTGATTATGTTTCTACTGAAGATTCTGCCTTAGAAATCCTAGACTATATCAAAGAGAACTGTGGTGGGAAATTATTTGCTTTAGGTGGAGTTTCTCTTGGTGGTCAAATTGCCATGGAACTTTTGTCCTTAGACAGCGATATAGCTGAGAAAGCTATCATAGACGGAAGTATCTGTATTCCTCAACCAAGGTTGGCGAGATTTAGTATCTTGTTGGTATCTTTATTTGGAAAACTGATGTTTAGTAAATCCTCTTGTAAATTTCAGTTAAGTATTATGAATAAATGCTATCCTAGATTAGCTTACCCAGACGAGATAAAAAATTATTATATGGAGGATATGCCAAGGACACCTATCAAAGCATTAGTGACCATCTATAAAACTTATATGGAGCATTATAAGTTGAAGAGTAGGATTTCTAAAAGTAAGGCGCAGGTTCTCTATATTTATGGTGAAAAAGAATTGAAATGTGTTAAGGAATCAGCTAGATTATTTCAACAGTTGCACCCCGACACTATCTTGTATGAAGCAAAGGGTTATAACCACGGCTATTTATCAGCCTATCTACCTCAAGAGTGGATTAAGTTGGTTGTTCCATTTTTGGAGAATAACGATTGATTATACTTTATTAATTTAGAAAGCAGGGTTTCATGGAAGTCAAAAAATATAGTCCTCTTAATTCCTTAAAAAAGCTAGCAGATAATCTATGGATTGTGGATGGGGAAGAAGTACTGATGGACTTCAAATTCTTCAAAGTGCCTTTTTCAACTAGAATGACAGTTATCCGTCTACAGAATGGTGGTCTTTGGGTGCATTCACCGACTAAGCCTAATGACAATTTACTTTTTGAAATCAAGCAATTGGGTGAGGTAAAACACCTTATTGCACCCAATGTCTTACATTATAGTTATATAGATGAATGGCATCAACTATTTCCTGAAGCAAAAGTTTGGCTAGCTAGTGGTGTTCAAAAGCGTCCCAGAAAATCGGGAATGAGTTTGGATTATGGTCAGGAATTAAGCAAGGCCAATTGGAACGAAGAAATTCTTTTTACAACATTTGAGGGAAGTTTTTATGTAAAAGAGGTTGTTTTTTTCCATAATGAAAGTTCAACTCTGATTTTAACGGATCTTATTGAAAACATAGAAACTGAGAATGTATCGATTTTTGAAAAGCTACTGTTTAAAATAGGCGATAATCACTATCCAAATGGTAAAACACCAAGAGATTTAAGAATGAGCTTCTTATTTGGCAAAAAACAAGCTTTGAGGAGCTACCACAAAATAAAGAAATGGGAACCTAAGAATATTATTATTTCTCATGGACCGTGTATGATTGGTCAAGCAAAAGAGATGTTAAACCAAGCGTTCTTTTGGCTAGAGAAATAGGGTTATGTGGTTAAGGGAACTTGTCGAAAGACAAATACGAATACTTCGACCTCTGTATTTAAAAGTTTCGTTCATTCGCCGCACGCAAAATAACACCCCACAAGCTACAACTTGTGGGGCATTTTCTTTTATTAGTTTTTCTCTTACAAAATAAGGTCTGTTTTTTCAACTTTGTAAAGGGCAATTCCCATGATTATGGTCAAGACAAGAAGAATTAAAACAGCAGGGGTCCAAGAGTTAAAGAGTTGTTTGCTTGAACCGAACAAGACTGGACCAAGGGCTGCAAAGATATAGCCTCCGGTTTGGGCTAAACCTGATAGTTGGGCTGTTTTTTCAGGCGTGCTAGACTTCATTGAAAAGGCAACCATCATGTAAGGGAATAGGACACTAGCAGAACTTCCGATTAAGAGGTTAAGGACTAACCAATACACAAAGCTGTCTGTATTGATTAGAAGCATGGAAACTCCGATGAGTCCTGCTAGGACGGTAGCCACTAGCATCAAATGGCGGTTACGATCAGAAAGTTTAGTGATTAGGCTAGGAACGATCATAGAGAATGGAATACTCGTCAGTGTGAAAACGGAAGCTAGAATTCCGGCATTGGCATCACCAACACCGGCTTGTGTAGCCATGGTTGGGAGCCAAGTGATAGTGGTATAGAAGAAGAGTGATTGTAATCCACCGAAAATCATGATAGCCCAGACCTTGCCACTCTTATACCAACTGCCTGAATTTTCGCTGGTAGACGTTTCTTGTTCTAAGTAATGATTGTGACGGACATTAGGAAGCCAAACTACAAGAGCCAGGGCACAGACTGCTGTCAATACCCAGACCAAGCCTTGCCATGAGGTTGCCTTAGTGATTGGAACGGCTACCGATGAAGCCACAGCTGTGGACAAGCCCATGGCTGTAATGTAGAGTGTGGTTAAGAATCCTAACTGATTTGGCTCATTAGCCTGAATTAGGCTTGGGAGAAGGACGTTGATAAAGGCAATTCCAGCTCCGACTAGCAGCGTTCCTACATAAAGAAGAGGGAGATTAAGGGTACGCAAAGCAGAACCAAGTGTCATCACAATTAAAACACCGAGGAAGAGTCTTTCAATACCAAAGCGTTTGGCCCAGCTAGCCGCAAAAGGTGAGAATATCGCAAAGGTCAAGAGAGGCAGACTTGTCAAGAGACCGAGAGAACTGACCTCAACGCCTAGACCGGAAGCAATGTCTGATAAGACCGTAGACAAGGTTGTGAACGGGGCCCGCAAAACGATCCCTAGAAGAAGGATTCCAGGGATTAGAAAATGTGAATGTTTCTGTTTCATAAAGCATCTCCATGTTTAATAAGGGTATTTAAATTAATAAGCATATGATACTAATGCGCTACTTCCATCTTACCATAAATGAAGGGGGTGATGAAAGCGATTACGCTAGATTATCAAAAGGAAAATAGAGAATTTTTAGTTTTAAAATCCTATTCTACTGATTATCTGATAACATCATTTGATTTCAAAAAGACCGAACATCTAGTCCAGTCTCTTTTCAATGTCTTCTTAAATTTCATACCCCATAAGGAGTCCGCCTTCTTCAGCATAAAAACTACAGAGTCCAGAAGTGGGAAGGACTTCGATGCTTGCTTGGGCAAATTTTTCACGAACCAATGCAGAGAATTGCTCGATAAATTTGTCATTGTTGCGGTGGGCAATCGTAATATGTCCACCTGTATAACCTGCCTTGATTAATTCATCAAAGGCAGCTTTGATAGCTTTCTTTTGGCCACGAGCTTTTTGAAGCAACTCAAGGGTACCCGTTTTACTAGCTTCACCGACCATACGGATATTGAGGAGTCCAACAACGGTACCAACCAGTTTACTTAGACGACCATTCTTCACCAAATTATCAACTTTGGCTAAAACAAAGAGCAACTTAGTCTTGGCTTGGTAAGCTGTGATAGCATCAAGGACTTGGTCAAAATCAAGGCCTTCAGCAACTAAGTGATTGAGTTTACGAACGAGCAGGTCGACCTCGCCACCAGCTGACAGGCTATCAATCACGTGAATCTTGGTATCAGGATGCTCTTCCAGATAAATTTTCTTAGCAATTTCAGCACTATTATAGCTACCAGAAAGGGTTCCAGTAATCGTCACGACGACGATATTGTCCGCTCCTTCAAAAGACTTCGTGTAGTCATCAGGACTTGGACAAGCAGATTTGGAAGCAGTTGTAGTTGCATACATCTCCTCCATCATTTGATCAATATTGAGTTGGGCATCATCCCTGTAAATGGTTTCGCCCACTTGGATAGTCAAAGGAACACTGACAAACTCCGTATCTGGTGCCAGATTGTCCAAAGAACGGTAGTCACAGCCTGAATCCGCAATAATTTTCCATTTCATAGGTTACACCTCATATCTGCATAATGTACATTGACAAGTGTTTTGTCTTCTTTTACAATTTTATCATGAAGTGCATTGCTATCAAAGCAGATTTCATCAGGTGTGACAGATAGAAAGTGAATGTTATGGCAGAAAGAAAAATCTCAGAGAAATCCTTGGAAAATCTCAAACGATTTAACCAAGAAAACAAAGCAATTACACGAGAATCCATTGAAATTTCTCTCCTGCAATTGTTGGAGAAAAAAGACTTTAAAAAGATTACCATATCGGAACTGGTTGAGCGTGCGGGTGTATCTCGTGCTGCCTTTTATCGCAATTATGGTTCTAAGGAAGAGATTTTGAAATCTATTTTTGAGTCTAGCATTGCAAAGATTACTAAGTCCTTGGACGGCTATAATCTCAAGACGGATCTTTACCAAGTCTGGGTTTATCTCCTTAAGGAAGTCAAAAAAGAAGCTAAAATCATCAGTCTTGCCATTGATTATAATTTTGAGCAGGTTTTGACCAAGGCAGTTTATGATTTTTTGGAAAAACGAAATGGTAGCTCATCAAATGGTGCCGGTAGTTACCTCAATTCCTTTTGGAGCTCAGCTATTGTCTCAGTGATTTCCAAATGGGTCAAGGATGGCATGAAGACCCCAGCTGAAAAGATTGCCAAACTTGGTCTTCCGCTTTTTCCACATAAAAAGAAGTAGTAATCGCTAAGAGATGGTTTCTAAGTAAACTGCACCTCCATAACTAGTTCAAATGAATAGATAGAACTGTGCACAGATGATACAGAGGACATGAAAGATGATCGAAGAACGAATTCTTGCTGCTAAGCAGTATGTTAAAACCTTATTTGCTGATCGAGCAGATGTCCATGATGTGGCGCATACCCTCCGCGTTTATACCAATGCTATCAGAATTGCACAAGCAGAAGGTCCATGTGATCTGGAGATAGTGGGCTTGTCAGCTCTTCTTCACGATGCTGATGATAAATTGTTCCATACAGAGAATAATGCTAATGCTCGCATCTTTCTAGAAGAGATTGGTACTCCTAAAAACCAAATCGAGCAGATTTGTCGGGTTATCAATGCTGTTTCTTTCAGCAAAAATCATGGGAAACATCCAGAAACGTTAGAAGGTAAGATCGTCCAGGATGCAGACCGCCTGGATGCGATAGGAGCTGTAGGAATTGCGCGAACTTTTTCCTATGGTGGTCACAAAGGGAGACCCCTTACTGATACCGTCCAACATTTCCACGACAAGTTGCTCCTCTTAAAAGATGAAATGAACACGGAGACTGCCAAACAAATGGCAGAAAGTCGCCATCAATTTTTAATCACCTTTCTAAAAGAACTAGAGAAGGAATTGGACTGAGTGAAATATTGAAATTAACTTTTATAAAAGACTTATTTGAAAGGAAGATATGCTAAATCAACTAATAAAGAAACCTATTTTAAGTTGTTCAATTATATTTGTTATCTGCTCAGTAGCAAGGCTAATTGAATACTTCTATATTAGGACGGATGAAACCTTCTTATCTGAGAATTTTCTACATAAACTTTTTGGAATTCTTCTACTGTGGGGAGTCCTTTCAATTTGTAATTTAAGATGGAAAGATATTGGTTTCAGTCCTGACGGAATAGTGAGTGGTATAGGGAAGGGGCTACTCTTTGGCTTAGTGTGTTCCGTCTTTGCATATACAGTTGAGTACATTGTTCTCTTGTTTCTTCATGGCAATGTTCACTTATCGTTTTACGCCAGTGGTTTTTCCTTAACAAACGAAAAAGTATCTCAAGCAGGAATCTTACTTATTCTCTCAAGTGTGTTGTTTAACCTGATAAATGTCTGGATGGAAGAAGGAATATTTCGTGGCCTTTTCACAAAAATTCTTGAAGGGATTTCGTACCGCAAGAGTCTATTCTTTATAGCCTTCCTATTTGGAATATGGCACTTGGTAATGCCTTTAAGAGATTATCTTCAAGGAGAATCATCACTATTAAATCTTATTGCCATGGGGATTGGCTATGTTATCCTAGCAGGAATGATGAGTATCAAATGGTCTTTACTTTACAAAATGACAGGTTCCTTGTGGCTAGGACTTGGAGATCATCTTTTCAACAATCTTGCTTCAAATCTTGTCCATGTGGTTTCTAATTCTGAAGTGGATAGTTTGCAGATTGTGAGAATATTGCTATGGCAGTTGTTGTCGTTTGCTATAGTGTTATGGGGTTATCAGAAAACTAACAAGAAAAACTGATAGTCAATCCCTTGCCACTACAACTAATAGGAGGTTCAGTATGCCAATTTATGAATTTTGTGCAGAAAATGTCACTCTCTTAGAAAAAGCCTTTAAAGCTGGTGCTCAACGCGTAGAGTTGTGTGATAATCTGGCTGTTGGAGGCACGACGCCTTCTTATGGTGTCATAAAGGCAGCCGTTGAGCTGGCCAAGGATTATCAGGCTAAAGTGATTGTAATGATCCGTCCACGAGGAGGCGACTTTGTCTATAGCCAGCAGGAATTAGCTATCATGCTGGAAGATATCAAATGTGCGCGTGACTTGGGTGTTGACGGCTTTGCACTTGGTGCTTTGACTTCAGAAAATCAACTCGATACAGAAGCTCTTAAGACCTTACTAGATGCCAGTCGAGGCTTAGAAGTTACCATGCATATGGCCTTTGATCAGATCCCTAAAGCAGATCAACCTAGTGCTATCCAATGGCTTAAGGACCACGGTGTGACGCGTCTTCTCACCCGTGCTGGGACTCCCGAGACTGATTTAGAATCACGCTTGAAACGTTATGCAGAATTGGTTAGGCTAGCAGAAGGTCAGTTGGAGATTTTAGCCGGTGGTGGTATCTCCGTGGCTAATCGTGACCAATTTCTTGCCATACCTGGTCTTGAGCAAGTTCATGGTACACGTGCCGTCTTTTAGATTTCAATGGAACCAGCTTCTTGGCTTGGTTCCTTTTAATTTTTGTACCATGAAAAGTCACTTTGCCTTTCTAGCCATTCTTTGATAAGCTATTACTATAACATTTAAAAAATTGGGGGATGTATGTTAGATAATTTGTTAAAAAAGAACCCTGTCTTGGGTGTCATTATTTATCCGTTATTAGGTTTAGGAGCTATTTGGCTTGGTCACTATTACTCACAGAGCCTTTCACTATTGGAAAAAACGGGTGGTCAGCTTAAGGTTAATACTTTTGTTTACATTGCCTATCAATTAGGTGGGATCAAACTCGTCATGGGTTTCTTTATTCTTTTAGCGCTTTTCTTTTTCTATCTGGGCTATACTTACTTTAAAAAACTTGGTAATACTCAGAAATAAGGACCATGGTTATACATCGACTGCAGCTACTTGCTTGCAGTCTTTTTCTTTTTTAACTGGTCAACCAGAATCCCCAATTTATGCTAAAATAAAAGTATTACGCTTCAAAAAGGAGATGAGATGAAAGCAGAAGAATGGTTAACCTATTTTATAAAGATTTATGGACGTCACCCAAAGATGACAGAGGTTGACGAGGCGATAAAAAATGGCAGTCTCTTGGCCAATCGAGCAGAAGTAGAGCGCTTATTGTTAGCATCTAAGAAAAGCATTTGGCAAACCTTAAGTCAGTCTATTGTGACTCATAAGGTCGTAGCGTCAGTCCTTGCAGTTTCTTGTATGACGCTTCTTGGTGGTGGTGCTATTTTTGCTTGGCATTCTCATCATTCGAAAGCTCAACAGACGTCATCCCTTGCGGTAGCTTCGTCAAGCAGTCAGACTGGTCAAACGTCTTCCTCAGACAAGTCTAAACAATCGAGTTCCAGAGCTTCTGAGTCGTCTTCAAACTCTAGTTCTCAAAGTCAGAATGCCTCATCAGAAGCCAAAACTCCTGCCATGGATGTGGATGCTATTCGAATTGGTGATTTTTCAAGCATCGAAGGTGACTGGGTTTCTGACGGTGGTCATGTTGTGACCATTACCAAGTCAGGGCTCACAAAGTCTGAAGAGACAGGAAGTACTGATGGCAAGACTGTCGTTAAAGATTTCAACGGTCAGCCTATGTTTTATTTTGCGGACAATGGACCAGGGCATGGGGTCAATCCTTTTGTGCCTGTGCCAGCCAATCAAGCAGCACCGTCTCCGGACAATTCTGTCAAAGACACAGATCGTTTGGTTCAAATTCCAGAGTCTGCTGGGCCAGGGGTGGTTTACACGTCTTATTACAGAGTGAAAAGCAAGAATCGTTACTAGCGTGTCACCGATCGCGTCCTTAAGCGGTGGTTTACACGTCTTATTACAGAGTGAAAAGCAAGAGCCAGTCCAGCCAGACTAGCCCAACCAATACGACAGCCCTTTGGGATAGTGACAAGGCTGCCAAGCTCGCAAGTTACATGGTGGAGTTTGGGCACAAGATGAATCAAGAAAGTTATAGAAGGCTAACACCTAACGGAAGTGATGATTTCTTTGGTGCCATGTCTTTTGCTAAAAATAACCGCATTATTGTAGGTGAAAAGACTGAACAAAATGCCCCAATGACCAACCAACAAAAGGTAGACGTTGCCTTTTCTGACGATGGTACAGGGACAGCCGACTATATCATTGTAGACAGCTACGGGTATTCAGGTTCCACCATGATTCTCTACCATTTCACCATCCATAAAGGTCAACCAGTAGTCCTAGTTTCCATGCAAAATCAGGGAAATCCTGAAAACATGTATTACATGTACCCTACCAATAATAAGGATATTCAAGAAGCCTTTGCCAATATTGTGAATGACAAGTGATGGTTTGAGGGGGTTGAAAGAAAAATTTTACATCTTAAAAATACAATATAAGTGAACAAAAGATTTTCTATGTTCCAAATCTGTTTATTTACTATTTAACTATGCAGAATGATTATCTATATAAAAAAGCCAGTCTATCGTCTAGACTGGCTTTTCCTATTATAAAATAACTTAGTTATTCATCTTTTCGCTTTTCTGTCATCAGAGCTAATGGAGTACATATCAATACAATGATTGCTCCTACAATAAATACATTATCAAATGCCCTGCTTAACTGCTCATTTTTTTCTTTAACAATGACTTTAAGAGCAGATGCTAATTCATCCTTTTGAGCTAATAATTTAATCGCTGTACCAACTTTAGCTTGTCCTCCAGATATAGTTTTCAAACTAGTTGATAACTGTGGGACACTTGAACTAACAGTTTCAACTCCATTGATTAATAACTGATTTGCATCATAAATCTTTCTATAATTACTCCCCTTTTTAGGTTCTGGAAGATTATCTGTTTTTTGAGCAGCTATTTTGATTGCCTCAACCATATTACTTTGTTTGGTTGAAATACTATTATTTTTCTTAGTCGTATCGAAAGTTTTTGAAATTTCCTTCTTAGCAACTTTTTTTACGTCTGTTGATAAAACCCGTTTTTCAATTTGGTTATACGCTGTTTCCTTAATTTGTGTTTTAGCAATATTGACATTACTATTTAAAATGGTAACGAGGAGAGCCATACCAATGGCTTGCCCAATATATCTAGAAGCATTAACGATACCTGACCCAATTCCAGTCTTATTAATTGGTAAATATTTTACTGATGATGTTAAGGACATTGCCATAAATCCTAGTCCTAAACCAATAATTACATTACAACAAACAATGAGGCTTTGTGAGGTATTATACTCAATAAGACTAAGCATAAATAATCCACCTGCTGTAATAACCAAACCGATACTAATGAGCAATCTTGCACTAATTTTTTGGTACATCTTAGTTGCTAACGGCATATCTACTATGATAGCTAAAGAGGTGGGAATAATAAGATATGCTGAATGCAAAGCAGAATAGTTGCGAACATTTTGCAAGAAATAGTTTAAGATCAATGAAGGTACGATAATCGCAAATCCAAAAATCATATAAATAAGACTTGAAGATGTAAATGTACTTTCCTTGAATAAATTTAAGTCAATGATAGGTGATTTTACTCTTCTTTCGGTTAAAAAAAAGAAAAATAGGCCTACAACACTAATAATAAAACTAGCTATGATGGTTTGTGATGCCCAACCATACTCGTGACCTTCTAATAAACCAAATATAAGTCCACCTAAAGTACAAGTAAGAAAAATAATACCTAGCCAGTCAATATTCTTTGAAATTTTTAAATCATATGATTCTTTTGTCCCTACTAGGATCATCAAGAATGCAAAGATAGCGATTGGAACATTAATACCAAAAATCCAATGATATGTTGTCCAATGGACAATTAAACCACCAATTACTGGTCCCCCCGCTGCAGCTAAGGCACTGAAGGTCCCCATAATAGCAGTAATACGGCTAGTATTCTCTTTCCCAAGTAGTTCAATTCCCATGGGGAGAACAATTGGAGTTAATATGGCACCTCCAATTCCTTGGAAGAACCGAAAAATAATTAAGAGTAATAAAGAATCAGCCACCATACATGCGAATGAGAAGATGCCAAATATGACTACACCAATTAGCATAACCAATTTTCTACCGTAGATATCAGCGAGTTTTGAAACAGTAATAATAAATACAGACATTGCTAAAACATAGATTGTTGCTACCCAACTTGTATCAGTCAATCCTGTATGTAAGTCTTCCATAATATTTGGTAGGGCGATATTAACAATCGTGGCATCTAAAGCTCCCATAAAGAGTGCTAAAACTAGACCTATAAATCCTAGAATTTTTCTTGATTTTGTCATTAAATTCTATTCCCTTCATTAATTATTTTGTTAAATGATTAATGATGCATCAATTATCTTCGTGAACATAAAACAGTCTTTTTTAACTTTTATAATTCACATAAAAAGAATATAATAATACCCATATATTGACCATGACAACATCAAACAATATGTTTAATTAAGGAAAAAATGACAAAGAAAAGAAAGACTAATAGCGTTACTAACCTCAAGTCTGCTTTGATAGACCTCCTACTTGAAATGGAGTACTCAAAAATAACCATTGGAAATATAACTCAGAGAGCAAATGTTAGTAGGGGAACATTTTATCAACATTTTCTTGATAAGGATGATTTAGCATACTCTATCGGAACAGAGACGATGCAAAGATTTTGGGAGATTTTAGCTCAAGGAAATTTAGATAAAGGGGACATGCTTTTAAAGGCTCTACTATTAATAAAAAATGACTATAAACATTTTAAAGCAATTTCAAAAGCACCTCACGTTCAATTTAAAGATAAGGTTCAACAACTTATTTGTGATCTTATAAATAACAACCCAGCTATTAGAGAAAAGATCAAGAAAAAGACGAAGATTTCAGATGAAATTGTGATAAAAGCCTTCTCTACATCTTTTGAAACCATTATCTCATCCTGGATTGATAATGATTTATCGGAAAGTCCCGAAAAAGTTGTAGATAATATCATTAAAATTGAACAGCTATTTTGGAAATAATAAAAAATATAGAAAAAATGATAAAAATCCGTAGTCTTCAAACGGTGTGAGCCTATACTGAGACTTTACGCCGTGATAAAAACGCCTGAAGAATTGGTATTTCAGGCGTTCGGAATTTTTGAGACTCTAGGCTCAAAAATTAGCCATGGAACTTCGAAGAAGTTCGCTGGCGTCCGCTATCACCTAAGTAAAGTCTCAAGTAAAAGCGTTTATCCTCAATCTAAAGCCTTAGCAACAAGGCTTTTTCTTGTGGATAAGTATCTTAAGAATGAGTAGTCAGCAAAATCTGGTATAATGAAGCCAAGGAGGCGCCTATGAAACATTTGAAAAAACAGACGCTAATTCTTTTATCTATCGCTAGCCTATTACTCGTCGGTTTAGCAGTTTTTGCACATATCCACAAAAAGGAGGAAAAACCAAGCTACTCCAACCTTAATAGCAAGGCCAGTCTTAATGAGGTACGTTCCATTCTCTCGAAACATTTGAACGAGGAGAGTGTGGATAACTTTATCAATCTGGTTAGGGATTACAATGATACCGTGGGTACTGTTGGACTTTCTGGGGATTTTGCGCCATTTACCAAAACAGACTATGATGTGGAAAAAATCAGTAGCCTGTGGACAGCCAAGCATGGTGACTTTATCGGTACCAACTGCCGTATCAACACCTACACGCTACTGAAAGGCAAAATCAAGATTCCTCAAGTCAAAAGTGATACTGAGCTCCTTTTCCAAGACAAGGACGCCATTGACAAGGGCAAGCTCTTTAATGCCAAGGACCAGGCAAACTTTGACATTCTTTTTTCAAGGGTCAAGACTGAAGCTACCCAAGATGTCAAGGTTCACGCCAAGCATATGGAGGATTACTACAAACAGTTCACCTTTGATGACAAGGCACGCATGCTGTCGGTTGTTGTCCACGATAATTTGGATGGTGATTCCCTTTTTGTTGGTCACGTCGGCGTCCTAGTTCCTACGGCGGATGGCTACTTATTTGTTGAAAAGTTGACCTTCGAAGAGCCCTACCAAGCTATTAAATTTGCCAGCAAAAAAGATTGCTACAAGTATCTCACAACCAAGTACAAGGACTATACCGGACCAGGTCTAGCCAAACCCTTTATCATGGACAATGACAAATGGGTGGATATGGACTAGGTTAAGGTGGGACGACAGTTTTAATAGGGAAGAAAAAGGAACCAATATATGAAAAGGAAACAGGCCTTGTTACTTTATCTGGCGGGGACCTTTGGACAGATTTTACTGGTCACTCTTCTTGTTTGGCTGCTAAGAGCAGGAGGAGTTAGGGTTGATTATGGGACTCCAATTGGCCTCTTTACCCTTATGTTAGGTGGCTTGTCATCAGCCATTTGGGGAGGCTATGTTAGTATCCGCTATCATCACTCCAGTTTTAAACAGCTTGTCAGAGATTTTTTCCAAGTCAAACAAGCTCCTCTTAACTATCTCTTAGTCCTCATTTTTATAGGTTTGGATTTTTTACCACAGGTCTTTAGTGGGGAAATGATTATTCCAACTTGGTATCTCCCCATAATTTTATTTGTAAAAGCCCTCGTCTTTGGTGGTATAGAAGAAATCGGTTGGCGTTATTTTTTCCAGCCTACTTTGCAAGAAAAGTTGACCTATCTAGTGTCTACGCTGTGTACCTTTGTAGCTTGGTCACTATGGCATTTGCTCTATTTTTATATTGATGGCTCTTTGGCAAGGATTCATTTACTGCCATTTTTGCTAGGCTTATTAAGCAATTGTTTCATCTTATCCGCTATTTATACAAAGACCAGAAGCCTTTGGCTTTGTGTGATGACACATGCGTTGATCAATGCTTTATCGCAACTGTCATTAGTTGAGAGCCTTTGGTTATCCCTTGTGATTAAGGTGCTGATAATACTTCTTGCCATGAGAATTGCTAGTAGCAGTGTGGAGAAAGTTAAATGATAAACCGACTTTTTCTCACTTTGTTTCAATCATTATACATCAAAAGAGCAGTACAAGTTGACTGCTCTTTTTTCTATGTAATACTCAGATGACCTTGCCCATCTTTTTGAGGCATGTTATACTAAAAATGTATTGTCAAAATTTTCTGACTTTACGAGTGAAAAGGAGGTGCTAATGCCTTTTAAAAAAACAAAACACCTTGTTTTTTCCCGCTACCTAAGCCTGCTCTGTTTGCTTCTATTTTTAGTAGTAGCGTCAGTTTTTGTTGCAGTGTCCTTAGGAGCGGTCACTATAGATATAGGTGATACCTATGGTGTCATCCTCAGAAAATTGGGGTTTCCGATTGCCAGTCAAAGCATAGCCAAACCACTTGAAGCTATTATCTGGAATATGCGAGTTCCTAGGGTTCTCCTAGGGTTAATAGTTGGTGCAGGTCTTTCCATGTCTGGGAGTGTCATGCAGTCAACCGTTAATAATCCGATTGCTGAGCCCTACATTTTGGGAATCTCGGCAGGGGCAACTTTTGGAGCAACCTTGGCCATCATTTTAGGTCTTAAGGCTGTGGTAGGCTTGGGTGCCTTTGTGGGGGCTATCCTAGCGACGGTTCTTGTCTTAATCATTGCCTCTATGCAGGGGAGAGTGACCACATCTGGCCTGATTTTATCTGGAACAGTTGTTAATGCCCTCTTTATTGCCTTTGCCAATTTTATAATCTCTATTGGAGCGACAGCAGACAGTGTCATGACCATTAAGTTTTGGACCATGGGTTCATTGACAGGAACATCTTGGTCAGATTTGACGCTTCCAGCAGTAGTGGTTGGTTTGGCCTTTCTCTTTTTCTCAACTCAGTATCGTGTCTTCAATGCCATGATGATGGGAGATGAGGCAGCTTTGACTTTAGGGATTCCTCTTAAACTCTATTGGTATCTTTATATTGCCATCGTTGCAGTCATAACGGCTATCTTGGTTGCTAGCTGTGGGATTATTGGCTTTGTCGGCTTGATTACCCCTCACATTGCTAGAAGTTTAGTCGGGACTAACTATCGTAAGCTTTTTCCAGTGGCAACTCTCTTAGGTTCCTTGTTTGTGATTTGGGCAGATGTCTTGGCTAGAATCCTCGTTAAAAATGCAGAGCTACCTATCGGTATCTTCACTGCCTTAGTTGGCGCACCTTTCTTTATTTATATTGTGACTAGAAATCGTAGGAAGGTGGTTTAGTCTTATGGATGTAAAGTGTAAGGATATTCATTATTCGATTGGAGAGAAAAAAATCCTAAACGGTGTCTCTCTAGAGGTTAAAGGTGGGCAATTCCAGACCATACTAGGACCAAATGGGAGTGGGAAATCAACCTTGCTAAAAACCATTTATCGCCAGTTGAAACCAGATAGCGGTCAGATTTTACTTGATGGTAAAAGCCTAGATCAGGTAAGCCTAAAGGAAACTGCAAAAGAAATGGCTGTTGTGACACAGTTTAACACCCTTCAATTTGATTGCACGGTGGAAGAAATTGTCATGCTTGGCCGAACGCCCCATCTTTCCTTTCTGCAAAAAGAATCGGAGCGGGATCACGTCCTCGTTCAGGATGCCTTAGACAAGGTTGGCATGTCTGAAAAGAAGGCACGCTATTATTCGTCCCTATCAGGTGGCGAAAAACAAAGAGTCATCCTGGCGCGTGCCTTGGCTCAGGAACCCAAACTCCTTTTATTGGATGAGCCTACCAATCATTTGGACATTAAGTATCAGTTGGAGATGTTGGCCCTGGTTAAGGAACTCGGCATTAATGTTCTCGCAGTTCTCCACGATATTCAATTGGCCTGTCGTTTTTCAGATTATATCTACTTAATGAAAGGGGGTGAGATTGTTGCCCAAGGTGTCCCAAGGGATGCCGTAACCCCACAATCCTTGCAGGCGGTTTATGATGTTCAGAGTCGTATTACTTGGACGGATGACCAGCAGGCAATGATTCAGTATTTATAAGCCTAGGAAAGGAAGGCCTTATGAACAAGAAAACATTTCGTATCGCATTAATCGCTGCAGCAGTACTCACATTGACAGCATGCAGTTCTACATATAAAAACAGCACATCATCGTCATCAGCAGCAAAAGAAACGGTGAAAAAGACCAACTCAGAAACCCAGTATCCCTTGACTGTCAAAACTTATGACGATAAAGGAACTGAGCTAGATCAAGTCTTCAAAAAGGCACCAGAAAAGGTTATCACCAACAACCTTTCATCAACTGAAATCTTGATTGAGCTTGGTTTGAAAGACAAAATTGTCGGTATGCTTAACCCTGACAATGAAGTAACCGATAAATATAAGGAAGACATTGCTTCAATCCCACATATCGGTGATAAGAAAACAATTTCTCAAGAAGCCATCTTGGCTTACGGACCAGATGCTCTTATTGGTCGTAACATGATGTTCTCAGACAAGTCAATGGGAACCATCAGTACATGGAACAGCAACGACATTCCTGTCTATACGCAAAAAGCTTCTGTTTCAACAATCAAACAAGATTTGAATAATATCATCGAAGATGTTAAAAATATTGGTGACATTTTCAACGTCCAAGATAAGGCAGACAAGTATGCGGGACAACTTCAAAAGCGTATCGACGCTGTTAAAAAGAAAAACAATTCTTCTGACAAAGACTTGAAGAAGGCTCTTATCATGTGTGCCTACAACGATGAGACCTTTGGAACTTACAAATCTGCCCTTCAAGAAAGTATGCTCAATCAGCTTGGTTATACCAATGTTGCGACAGGAACATCAGATTTGACTTTGGAAAATCTTGTGTCAATGGAACCAGAATTGATTATCTATGTAACCAGTGACCGTAATAAGGCCATGGACAAGGATGCTAAAGACAAGATGGAAAAGAACGCTGTTCTTGAAAATGTTCCAGCCGTTAAAAACAAGAAAATCATGACTATTTCTTATGATGAGCTTATGGATTACGGTCCATCTGTGATTGATTCTCTTGAAAAGGTTAATGACTTTGTTAATAAATAAAGACTTTGTCTGCCATGACATTCAGGTTACGATTGCCATTCCTGAGTCCTATGATTCCAAGAAGGCTTATCCAGTAGTTTTTCTGAACGATGGGCAGCTTGAGTATCTGGGAAAAATCGCAGATTCTGTTATCCTGGTTGGGCTTGAACCTCAGAATCGCTTGGATGATTTTACGCCTTGGCAGGCTCAGGCTCTGAGACCTGGAAGCCCTGATTTTGGCGGTAAGCTAGCCAGCTATCATGACCATCTATTTGGCTATATTTTCAAAAGCATCGCACAAGAGTTTCGACTGGATGAAAGTCGCATGGCTTACGGAGGCTATTCGCTGGGTGGTTTGGCTGCTATTTCCAGCCTTTATAGTAGTGATAGGATGCCTTTGATCTTTTCCATTTGCGGATCCTTTTGGTATCCAGATTTTGTAGATTACTGCAAAGCCCACCAGCCCATCAATAAGTCTTGCTCGGTCTATTTACGTAACGGTTTGACCGAGGGGGCTAAGCATAAGAATAGATTGGCCAAAGCTCCTAGTTATGCCAAAGAAGTGCATGAACTTATCAAAAAACAGAGCGTGTCTACTTATTCAGCATTTGACCCCTACGGTCATCATGACCATCTTCAAGAAAGATATGATGCTTTTTCGGATTGGTTGATTGAGCAGTGGAAGCTCTGAAATGTTGATATTGGCGAGTAGGAAAGAGATAAGAAAAGTAGTGAAGAAAGTTCCGACGATGGAATCACTTCACTACTTTTTGTTATGCTTAATTTTCTAATCACTCTTAGTGACAACATACACAACCCATTTGTAATTTTGCTTTTCTTCAATCTTTGAAAAGCCAATGCTTGTTAACAACTGCCTCAATTCATGGCTTGTCCCATAATCTGTCATATGATATTTTATTTTTTCTTTTTCGGAAGCAATAATCAAAGTGGAAGGATTGGACATGACTCTATAGATTTCCTGAAAACTCTGCTTCAAATCGTCCCAGAAAATATGTGTCTGAATAGCAAAGACTAAATCAAAATCACTATTTTGGTAGGGAAGGTTTGCTACATTACCAATCCTCAGCTTAACACTTCCATTTTCTATAGCCTCTGAATGAATTCGTCTAGCAGTATGATAAGACTCTTCGGAAATATCAATACCATGAATGTCAAGGTCTTTATCTAAAGCAAGAAGGTTTTTAATAGTGCTACCACCGCCATAGCCGATTTCTAAAATCCGACTATTGTTGGGGATAGTGGTTTGTTTGATTGCCCAAAGGCTGAGTTCCTTGAAATAGGACGACCAGATGTTGGTAATCAATCGCCCGACAAGACCACTTGGTTTTCTAGATTGCTTTATAAGATATTGAATGAGCATGGTCCCTCCCATTTTTGAAAATAAAGTTTGAAATATACATGATTAAAATTCAAACTTCATTATAGAGAAAGCTAGTAAGAATAGCAAGGAAAAATGAAATATATGAATATATATTTCAAACTTATGCTACAATTGGTAATAACAGAGGTGTTCACATGAATCAATATCAAAAGACGACTGAGAAAAAGAAGCAAGCGATTATTCAAGCAGCCTTACAATTATTTAAAGAAAAAGGTTTTAAAGACACGAGTATAAAATCTATTGCAGAGGTAGCAGAAGTATCACCAGTTTCTATCTACAATTATTTCGGAGGCAAAGATAATTTGGTAGCTCTCTGTGTTAATGACTTGTTTGAAGAAATAGCCCAACAAGCTGATAATATTTTAAACAGCGATCTAGATTTTAAAACAAAATTAGACCATGCTTTTGCCCTATGTCAGGAGAAAATGAGTCAGCAAATTTCGGACTATTTTCAAGATAAAATGGTGGAAGATTCTGTTTTTTCAACTCTCTTAGCGAAAGCGATCACTGTAAAAAAACGTGATATCTATCGTGCTTATATTGAGCTAGGAAAAGAAGAGGGCCTTATTGCTGAAGACCTATCGACAGAGCTTATCTTAAATGTCATGGATGCTCTTAATGGTATGGGAAATCAGTTAGACCACAGTGACAATTTAGAGACAGAAGTTGACCAAATTCATCAGATTTTTTTGTATGGTATTTTTGGAAAAAAATGAGTCTAGCTTTCATGTCTTGTCCATCAATCCCAATCAGTTGTATATTCTCATGCATGGGTGTAAAATCTACTATATAAAGATAAAGAGGAAGTAGTAATGGAATTAAAAGATTTTACAGAACAAGAACAAAAGCAAATCGAAAAAGGTTTGAGTACAGCTGAGATTTCTGACAAGGAAGCGGCTAAGAAGTTGCTCGCTCTCGTACCGCAAGAATGGATTAAACGTATTCCTTTCTTTGTCAGAGGGCATGCGACGACCAAGACGGTGGAGCGTGTAGCCAAGCAATACCCTGAACTCTACGCAGTAGCTAAACGCCAAGGGGACCTTCCTGAAAAAGAAGGCCAAGAGCTACGTAAAATCATGACAGCTATCTTTGAAGAAAAAATGAACAAACACAAGATTAAGTAAGATTTATAAAGATTGTGAACAATACCATCTTTGAGTCGATGCGGATTAAGGTGAGATCTATCTGATTTATTATCCCGTAACGGAGGAAAAATGAGCAAATTTATTTCAAAAAAATCAGTCGCTATCTGGTATGCACTGACTGCCCTCCTTGCTACATTTATAGTAGGGCAAGTTATCCTTTGGTGTTTCCCAGATGGAAAGAGCACAGGTGACTCTCTACTGTTTATCCTAATGAACTGTATTCCCCTGATTATGGCGGCTATCTTTTCTCTTGTGTTGAGTGAAGTCAAATCTTTGGGCGATTTTTTCAAAAAGGTCTTTCTTCAAAAAGAAAGTCACCTATCCTGGATCCTAGCTTTCATCATCCCCGTCATCTATTATGGGATTTCAATCCTGCTCATGAATGTTCGCTTTACTGGGAACTCCCTCTTAGCCTTCTTCCTATATCTCCCCTGGACCTTTTTATATGGCGGTCTGGAAGAAGTCGGTTGGCGTTGGTTTTTACAAGAACATCTTTACTTTAGTAAGCACTTTATAACTAAAATGATGGTTCTTTCCATTATCTGGTTCCTCTGGCATATCCCTATCTATCAACTACCTTGGATTACAGCAGGCTCGTCCAACTATCTCATCTTTTACCTGATGATTTTAGGGAATACCTTTCTTTTGGGAGCTCTTAAAGAGTACTCGAGAGGAGCTGTTCCTTGTATCCTCGCTCATATGCTGATCGATAGTCTGGCTGTCCTTATGCTGGTTCAGAGTTCACTCACTCAGATTGTCCTTCTTGTTATTTTCGAAATTCTAGTAGCCTTTTGGCTGGTGGCCATGAGAAAATCATAGAAATAGACTTCAAGCTCTCACCTGATTTAGATGAGAGCTTTTCTTTCCTATCTGTTGACATAATGATATAGTGTCATTTTTAGGAGGTGACTCGTTTGGCTTCATCATCTAAAGACTAAAAAAGAAGGCCAAGAGTTGCGTGAAATCATGACAGCCATCTTTGAAGAAAAAATGAACAAACACAAGATTAAGTAATGTTGTATGAAAAGAGGTATAAGTCCGCAAACTTACACCTCTTTCTTATCTTTACTTCTTATTTGATTTGGATAGGCTGATGGCAACCATTGTCGCACACAGGAAAAATGCAGCTAGTAACCCTTTTGTAGTAGTCGTCATGAAAGGTTTATCAAAGACATAATAGTTATAGACAGCAAATCCCAGTCCAATAAGAGTTACAATAATCGACACAACAAATAGCGTCACCCATAATCTTCTTTGAGTCATCGTCAACCTCCTCTTTGTATCCGTTTTCTTTCTGCCTATAGTATAACATAAAAAACCTTAGCTAAATTCCATAGAGCGGTTCGGCTAAGGTTTTTCATTTTATTTCGTCAAGATAACCGTATCATTTGGATCGTGGTCATCATCTTCAATAGTCAGTTGATTACCATCGAGTTTATAGTGTTTGGTGTCGTCACCGATTGTTAGACTTTGATTGTCAGAGTTAACTGTCACAGGCTTGCTTTCCTTCTCGCCATCTGCCTCGTCCTCTTCCCAAGTTCCAGTATTTCCAGAGATGGTAAGAGTAATGCGATCATTTTCGTCAGTCCCTTTATAGGTGCCATCTAGCCCTTCAGTTTGTTTAGAGGCTTCAGAGCTTTGTGAAGATGAAACCTTACTTGAACTTTGTTGGGTGCTAGCAGAGCTTTCAGGTGTTTGAGCTTTCTGGTTTGAGCAGGCTGCTAAAAGACCAAGAACTGCCATAGAGGCAAGAGAAAGTGTGAGTTTTTTGGACAATGTCATAGGCTTGTCTCCTTTCTTTGATACCTTAAGTATAGCAAACGCTTACAAACAAACCAAGCAAAAAACCTTTTCTGAAAATACTTGAAAATTACTCTTTCGGATTCTTAAAAGCATAATATATTATCCCTATTTAAACTATGCTATACTGATAAAAAAGCAATCAAGGAAGGTTCCTAATGACAATTACCAATCCACGTCGCCAGTGCGAGCGACTTTGGGCAGCCAATAAGTATCTGGTGCTCAGCCATTCGAACAAGATTTACTTGGAAATCCGTAACTATCTCAAGAATGAAGAGGTTAGTTTGGATCAGGTTCAAGCCTATATTGATCAAGCACTTGACCTTCCTGAAAATCCTGGTCAGGTCGTCAATGCCTTCCAACATATCTGGGGGTATTTTAAGAAAAAGGCGACTGCCAGCGAAAAGGAAAAGTTTATGGCCCAACTGGATAGCTACGCAGCAGGCAAAATTCCCCAGACGTGTTTAGTGGAATCCGTCAAAGAGCTCCTCAGCAAGTATCCTAATCGTTATCTGGAGGAGTCAACCTTAATTAATGGGGGTTCAAAATGAGACTGTGGCATCAAGACTTGATTGCAAAACTACCTCGTCAGCAATTATTAGGACAACACCGAGAATGTTGTGCCCTTCGTGGTAAGGGATGGCAACGCAAACATGCGACGGTTAACTATGTTTTTGATTATTCACCGTACCGCTTGTTTAAATACCATGAGCTTATTATGCAAGAAATGGCGGAACGTGGCTATCGTGTCAGCCCAGAGTGGTTGGACAAGGAGTA
>NZ_LSIW01000103.1:0-790 GCF_001556435.1 Streptococcus sp. CCH5-D3 | reverse complement strand
GTAGTGACTTCTTATCGAACTGGTTCATAATCGCAATTCTTGTCTTTAAAAAGGCTCTACCAAGGTGCTGGATGATGTGGAAACGATCAATAATTATTTCGGCGTTTGGGAAAAGTCTGCGAGCTAGTGGGATATAGGCTCCTGACATATCCATTGTAAAAAACTGTACCTTTTGTCGAACTTTCAATGGGTACTTCAAAAAGTGGTTTCGGATCGTGGTTTGACGGCGATTATCAAGGATGGTTATGAGTTTGTTGATCTCATAGTTTTGCGCCACAAAAGCGAGTTCACCTTTCTTGAAACCAAACTCATCCCAAGACATAACATCAGGGAGTTTGTCATAATGCTCCTTGAAAGTAAACTGATCAAGCTTACGATAGACAGTGGAAGTCGACACACGAAGTCTTCTGGCAATATCTGTTAGTGATACCTTCTCAGTAAGGAGTTGTGCAGCTTTTTGCCAGACAAGATTTGAGATTTGGCAGTTTTTCTCAACGATTGATGTCTCAGCCACCGTGACTCGTCTACAGCCTTTACACTGGAAGCGACGTTTCTTCAGACGTAGTAGTGTTGAAGTTCCCGCTTGCTCGAGAAGAGGGATTTTAGAAGGCTTTTAAAAGTCGTACTTGATCATCTTTCCACGGCAATGAGGACATGATGGTGCAGGGTAATCAAGTTTTGCTTGAATCTCGATATGAGTGTTAGTTTCAAAAACAAGTGAAATCTTGATATTTTGGTCTTTAATTCCGATTAATTCTGTGGTATTCTTAATAAGTCTCATAAGTTCTTC
>NZ_LSIW01000102.1:0-272 GCF_001556435.1 Streptococcus sp. CCH5-D3 | reverse complement strand
TTGAATGTTGGACGTTCATACAGTGGTTTCCGTTCTTATGACTATCAAAAAACTCTTTACGACAACTATGTTAGCCGTGATGGTCAAGCAGCTGCGGACCGTTACTCAGCTCGTCCTGGGTTCAGCGAACACCAAACTGGTTTGGTCTTTGACTTGACTGATAAATCAGGTAACTTGCTTGAGGATGCACGAGCTAGTCAATGGCTTAAAGACAATGCACATAACTATGGCTTTATCGTGCGTTTCCAAGCAGGTAAAGAAGCTTCAACCGG
>NZ_LSIW01000101.1:0-5068 GCF_001556435.1 Streptococcus sp. CCH5-D3 | reverse complement strand
CAAAAAGCTCTATAATCTCTACAGTGGTTTTACCCACTACAGAAATTATAGAGCCTCTTTTTGTCGTGTTTGAAAATGAGAGAGGGAGTCTTAAACGTTAGTCTAAGTCTCATTTAGGCTTAGTATTAGAGAGTAAAGGCTTAGTTTAGTAAGCTAAAATCTTAGATGTGGAAGAAGTATACTTTGAATTTTAAGACAACTTTAAGATACGTATTGCAAAATGTAAAATGGATGAAAATGCTATGAAATGAGTATTTTTAGTATTTATACAGCATAAAGCGTTTGCAATATTTTTGAGGGAAATAAGAGTTTATATTAGAGCTTACAAGAATTTTATGATAAAATTTATCGGAGAGTTTTAATTCATAAAACAAGAATGGAGTAGATATGTTTTTTAGAAGGAATGAAGGGAAATACCGCGAAACTGATCGCGTGACTCGTTTTAAGTTGATTAAATCAGGTAAGCAATGGCTTCGTGCTGCGTCATCTAACTTTGGACTTTTCAAGGTTGTTAAGGGTGGTGCGGATGCACCGTCAGTTTCAGCACAGAGTGTCGAGGAGAAAACACCAGTTCTCTCAGGGCAAGCCTTGCTTAAAGGGATTGCTGCGGCAGGTGCAGTAGCTGGAGGAGCAGTAGCGACTTACACTGCTCAAGCGGAAGAGACGACAACTCCGGCTTTGGAAAGCCAAGTAACTGCTAATCAAGATGTGGCAGCCAACTCCGAGTCAGTTGTATTGAGTGCAGCACCATCTTCTGAAGCCTCAGTAGCAGCCTCAACAAGCCAAGAGTCTACAAGCTCTTCAGTTGATGCTCAGGCAAGCACAGAAGCGTCTGTATCAGTGTCACAATCAGTATCTCAATCAATTTCTGCTGAATTGTCACAAGCTATTTCAGAATCTGCATCACTCAGCAAAGAGAATTCAACTTCTGATAGCCAGTCAGAGACTGAAAGCACAAGTGGTTCAAACTCAGAATCTGCTTCTGAATCAGCAACTTCTACAAGTTCAGCTACCTCTGAAAAGGCGACTCAAGATGATGAAAAAACAATCTTGGATCAAAACGTTTCAGAAGCAGAATTGCTCGTTAACATTGCTAAAAGTTATCAAGCTAAGTTGACAGATACAGTTGCTAAAGCTGAAATCCAAACAGCTATCGCAACAGTTCAAGAAGAAGTTGCTAAATCAACAACCTTGCTCGCTGCATCAGCAACAAACGCTGCTTACGCAGAACAACGTGAGCGTCTTGGTAATGCTGTTGAGGGTATGATGACCAAGATTACAAATGCAGGTTTCAATGGCAACTCTACAGTAAATGGCACTCCAGCTATTAGTTCGTATCTTAACCTTGCGACTGGTGAATCTAAGGTTTACACAGGAACTGGAACAGATTCAAACTATAATGTTCCAATTTATTATTCATTGAAAGTGACAAATGACGGGACAAATCTGAATTTTGTCTATACTGTTACTTATGTTAATCCTGCAACATCAACTCTTGGAAATATTTCGAAGATGAGTCCTGGATATTCTATCTATAATTCAGGGACATCAACACAAACGATGTTTACTTTAGGTAAGGGACTTACTCCTCCAACAACTGCAACGTCTTATGTTACAGATAAAAATGGTAACCAAATTGCAAATCCTAAAGCTAATCCAACACCAGTAACAAATCAAGGAGACGGTTTTAGTTGGTCAAATGGTATCCAAATGAATGGTTACCAGGCTAAACAAAGTTATGGTCTGACAACAACTTGGACTGCTAAAATCACTGGTGACGATACTTCCTTCACATTCTCACCTTTTGCAGGTAAGACTGATAATATTAGCGTTAATTTCTTTAATGGTAGTCAGGTTATCGAGTCAGAGTCTGAAGCAGATACAACGAGTGCATCTTTAAGTACATCTCAAAGCATCGTAGAAAGTGCTTCAACAGTAGAGTCTCAATCTGTATCAACAAGTAAGGTAGAATCTGCATCGGTTTCAGCATCTGAGTCAGAGGTTGTCTCATCTTCTCTTTCTCAATCAGAGGAAGCATCAGCATCCCTTTCAGAGAGTATTTCAGAAAGTCTTCTTGAAAGTGCCTCAACAAGTGCTTCAGTGAGCGCATCACAGTTGGAGTCAAATTCAGTCTCAGCTTCAGAAAGTGCATCAACTTCAACATCTCAGTCTGAGTCGAACTCAACTTCAGCCTCAGTAAGTGCGTCAACTTCAGCATCACAATCAGTCTCGAATTATGAGTCAGCATCAACAAGTGAGTCAGTATCTGAATCACAGTCAGTATCTAATTCAGAGTCAGCATCAGAGAGTGCGTCAGTTTCTGAATCACAGTCTGCTTCAAACTCAGAATCAGCATCAGAAAGTGCTTCTGTATCTGAATCACAATCTGCTTCAAACTCAGAATCAACATCAGAAAGTGCGTCAGTTTCTGAATCACAATCTGCTTCAAACTCAGAGTCAGCTTCAGAGAGCGCATCAGTTTCAGAATCACAGTCAGTATCTAATTCTGAATCAGCATCAGAGAGTGCATCAGTTTCTGAATCACAATCAGTGTCTAATTCTGAATCAGCATCAGAGAGTGCATCAGTAAGCGAATCACAATCAGTGTCTAATTCCGAGTCAGCGTCAGAAAGTGCGTCAGTTTCTGAATCACAATCAGTGTCTAACTCAGAATCAGCGTCAGAAAGTGCTTCTGTCTTAGAATCACAATCCGCTTCAAACTCAGAGTCAGCGTCAGTAAGTGAATCCATTTCAGAATCACAATCAGTATCTAACTCAGAGTCAGCGTCAGAGAGTGCATCAGTAAGCGAATCACAATCAGTATCTAACTCAGAGTCAGCATCAGAAAGTGCGTCAGTTTCAGAATCACAGTCTGTCTCAAACTCAGAATCAGCATCAGAAAGTGCATCAGTTTCAGAATCACAGTCTGTCTCAAACTCAGAATCCGCTTCAGAGAGTGCATCAGTAAGCGAATCACAATCAGTGTCTAATTCAGAATCAGCTTCAGAGAGTGTATCAGTGTCTGAGTCACAATCTGCTTCAAACTCAGAGTCAGCATCAGTAAGTGCATCAGTAAGCGAATCACAATCAGTGTCTAATTCAGAATCAGCGTCAGAAAGTGCTTCTGTATCAGAATCACAATCAGTGTCAAACTCAGAATCAGCTTCAGAGAGTGCGTCAGTTTCAGAATCACAGTCTGTTTCAAACTCAGAATCCGCTTCAGAGAGTGCTTCAGTTTCAGAATCACAATCTGTCTCAAATTCTGAATCAGCGTCAGTAAGTGAATCAATCTCAGAATCACAGTCTGCTTCAAACTCAGAGTCAGCGTCAGTAAGTGCATCAGTTTCAGAATCACAGTCTGTATCTAATTCAGAATCAGCGTCAGAAAGTGCTTCTGTATCAGAATTACAATCTGCATCAAACTCAGAGTCAGCGTCAGTAAGTGAATCAATCTCAGAATCACAATCGGTGTCTAATTCCGAATCTGCTTCAGAGAGTGCATCAGTGTCTGAATCACAATCTGTATCAAATTCCGAATCAGCCTCAGTAAGTGCGTCAGTTTCTGAATCACAGTCCGCTTCAACTTCCGAATCAGCGTCAGTAAGTGAATCAATTTCAGAATCACAGTCTGCTTCAAACTCAGAATCAGCGTCAGTAAGTGAATCCATTTCAGAATCGCAGTCAGTGTCTAATTCCGAATCAGCCTCAGAGAGTGCGTCAGTTTCAGAATCACAGTCTGAATCAAACTCAGAATCAGCATCAGAAAGTGCTTCTGTATCAGAATCACAATCGGTTTCAAACTTAGAGTCAGCCTCAGAGAGCGAGTCGACGTCAGCTTCACAATCCGAATCAAATTCAGTCTCTGCTTCAGTAAGTGAATCAATTTCAGAATCACAATCAGTGTCTAATTCCGAATCAGCCTCAGTAAGTGAATCAGTTTCAGAATCACAATCAGTGTCTAATTCCGAGTCAGCATCTGTAAGTGAATCAGTCTCAGAATCACAATCAGTGTCTAACTCAGAATCAGCCTCAGAGAGTACATCAGTAAGCGAATCACAATCAGTGTCTAATTCCGAATCAGCATCAGAAAGTGCTTCTGTATCAGAATCACAGTCTGAATCAAATTCCGAGTCAGCATCAGTAAGTGCATCAGTTTCTGAATCACAGTCTGCTTCAAACTCCGAGTCAGCGTCAGTAAGTGAATCAATCTCAGAATCACAATCAGTGTCTAATTCAGAATCAGCGTCAGTAAGTGAATCAACATCGATATCACAGTCTGAATCAAATTCCGAGTCAGCATCAGTAAGTGAATCAATCTCAGAATCACAGTCTGCTTCAACCTCAGAGTCAGCTTCAGAAAGTGCCTCAGTTTCAGAATCACAGTCTGCTTCAACCTCAGAATCAGCTTCATTAAGTGCTTCAATTTCAGTTAGTGAGTCTGCATCATTGAGTGAATCACAGAGCACAAGTTCCTCAATCTCGACTTCAGAGTCAGAATCATTGAGTACGTCAAGCTCATTGAGTGCTTCTGCATTTGAAAGCCAGTCTCAAGCCTTTAGTGCTTCAATTTCTGCGATTATTTCAACTGTTGAATCTATTTCGAACTCAGCTTCAAGCTTCATTTCAGCTAGTGAGTCGCTTTCGACATCTAACTCAGCATCATTGGGTGAGTCGGCGTCATTGAGTACATCTGTTTCAGGATCACAATCAGTTTCTAATTCCGAGTCAGCATCAGAGAGTGCATCGGTGTCTGAATCACAGTCTGTCTCAAACTCCGAGTCAGCGTCAGTAAGTGCTTCAATCTCAGAATCACAATCAGTCTCTAATTCCGAGTCAGCATCAGAGAGTGCATCGGTGTCTGAATCACAATCAGTCTCTAATTCCGAGTTAGCATCAACAAGTGAGTCTGTATCAGAATCACAGTCTGTTTCAAACTCAGTCTCTGCGTCAGAATCAACAAGTGCATCTGAATCGGCATCTGCATCAGAATCAGCAAGTGCATCTGAGTCAGCTTCAGCATCTGCATCAGAATCAGCAAGTGCATCTGAGTCAGCATCTGCATCAGAAT
>NZ_LSIW01000100.1:0-19257 GCF_001556435.1 Streptococcus sp. CCH5-D3 | reverse complement strand
CCTTTATCAATTGCTTCCCACTTTAAGTTTTTGAGATTCAAAGCCGTAGACGAAATACCTAGTTCTTCTTCGATTTTCTTCTTATCATTCATTTGTATCGTAGTTTCTTTTTGCTTATTTGGGACACTAGCTTCAACTTTGTATAAAGCTAGGTTTACTTCCGGATTCGATGACTGCCAGGCAGCAAATACCACCTGACCGTTTTCATAAGCAGTGAGAGATGAACGTGCCCCACCAACAGAGGCTGCATAAGCTACATGTAACAAAGTGGGTTGACTATTTTTTAGATAATAGATTGCAGAAATATAATCTTGTTTACCGATTAATAACTCGTCCTGTCCATCTTTATCTAAGTCTACAAACGCATATTGAAAATCAACTGACGTTCCCGAATGCCCTAAATTATCAATGAGCATATATTCCTCAGATGTAGCTTCGACCTGTTTTAAGGCTTCAGATAAACGACTATCATCACCACTATTTATTGCTTGCTGATAAGATTTATAACGATCTAAGACCGTTTGAAATGCTTCCTGTCTATTCTTCTTTAATTCTTGCTTACTAGACGAAGATGATTGCTGTGTTACCTGCTTCATTTGATTAGAGCCGCATGCAACCAAGGTCAAAGTACTCAGACTTAAAAACGATATCAGTATCCATTTTTTCATATTAAATTCTCCTGCTCTTTCAATATATTTATTTCCTCTAAATGTTTTGATTTGATTACCCACCACTACTCATTCGCAAATTTTCTACAACTTAACATTGATCAAACTAAAATATAGGGTAGAAATAGTTAGTAAATCTTTCAATAAGTCAATATTAATTGGAAGATTCTATACGCAAAAACTATTTCAGCAAAATAGGACTCCGTTGAAGAGTACGATGAATCTTCATGAGAGTCCTATAACTATTTATTGTTTTTCATAGGTGGCATCGTGAAGTGCATAACTCACATTGGTATTAGTGAATTCAAAGAAAATAGATTCAATCTTTCCTGTCGAAAGTTCACCTTCAGCTTTTGGACCACTTGTTGCTGTAAACTTAATTTTATCACCTGCAATGCGCCAAGTACCTGTTCTAGATTCTCCACTTTCTTTTGTAATTTTTAGGCTCTTATTTGATTTCAACTCAATCGTTACGTCATTTTCTCCGTCGTACCAAGTCCCGACGACCTGTTGTTCCGGAGACTTTTCACGGGTTAAGAAATATGCTCCTACACCAATACCTGCTAGTGCGATTACAACAACAGAAACAATAATTAATACTTTTTTCATTTTATATTCTCCTATTTATGATTAATAAAACTTATTTTTTTGTTCTCAACTTCTCTAGAATATGGAAGTAATTGTGATTGAATTAAGGCAGTGATTCTTTAGTTATGTCATAACTTCTCACTCGGTAAAGCAATTTAGAAACTGTAATTTATAACTTCTTCTTTCTCATCACTCCAGCTAGAGCAAGAAACGTAATTCCTGAAAGCGTATAAATCGCTGTATCACCTTCACCTGTTTCAGGTAATGATGCTTGATAGATCGGTACGCCATGTTTCGAAACGACATTATCGGTAATAGTGCGAACAGCAGTTCTGACATCTCGGGAAAATGAAGAGTTATAACCTACTATTTGGCCATTTTCATTAAGGAGAGGAATTGGAACATCACCTCGTTGAGAAATGACTTCATATTGTTCTCTTACTTGAGCTTGTATATAAGCTTCTTTTACAGCTTCATATTGAGCTACTGCATCACGTTTATTGATAAGCAACTGTTTAAGTTTTTCAGTTTCTTTATCAAGAATTGATTTAGCTTCTTTATGTTTTTCTACTGCTAGTTTATAAGCAACTTTAGCTTTTTCTAAATTACTATCAGCATTTTCTAGTTTGCTAAGATAATCTTTTGTTTCTTGAAGTTTAGTTTGGAGAGATTTAATCTCGTCTTTGATTTTAACTTCATTCGCTTTCAAAGCGTTCACTGTTTCTTGAAGAGAAGCAAGTTCTTTTTCGTCTTTAGTTTTTTGAGCTTTAAGTTCTTCCAACTTAGCTTCTTCTTTTTGAAGAGTTACTTTTGCATCAGTGAGAGCTTTAGTTTTAGTAACAACATCAGCGTTAAGAGTGTCAACTGCTTTTTGAGCATTGACTAATCTTAACTCAGCTAATTCACGCGCCGAAGTCGCTTCAGCCAATTTTACTTTAGCATCAGGTGTAAGGGCAGCAGTTGCTTTGAGTGAAGCAATTTTATTGCGAGTTTCTGAAAGTACTTCATTAGCAAGTTTATTTTTAGCCTGCGCATAATTCAATTCTTCATTAGCTGTTTTGTTTGCAATATTTGCTTTTTCTTGTGTTACTTTAGCATCAGCAAGAGCTTTAGTCTTAGTAGCAACATCAGCTTTAAGATTGTCAACTGCTTTTTGAGCATTGTTCAAACGAGTTTCAGCATTCTTACGTGCTTCAGTAGCCTCATCCAATTTAGCTTTGGCATCTGGTGTGAGGGCAGCAGTTGCTTTGAGTGCGTTCAAACTATTTGTAGTGTTAGATACAGCATCCTGAGCTACTTTATTTGCTGCCAATGCTGTGGTCAAATCTTTCTGAGCTGTTTTGTTAGCATTATCCGCAGAAGATTGAACAGCTTTAGCGTCAGCTAATTGAGTTTTTACAACTGAAGAGTCAAATGGATTAGCTAATATTTTATCAGTATCTGACGAAGTGTGATTGAAATGAATTTCATGCATCAATCCAAGACCTTCTGGTGTTACGCTTGTTGCAGCACCAATATAATTTGGAGCAACCTTACCGTTTTTATAGTCAGGTTTTCCTCCAACTGTTGTAATGATATGTGCATAATTCTGATTGTAGTCACTACCAAAAGTATTGATAATAGATTTATAAATACCTTTATACAAAGCTGACATTGTAGTTGGTTTAGCTTTGATGTAACCGAGGTTTTCTGCCTTCCAATGCGTAGTATCGGTTCCATCATTAGTTAGTGCACTAAGAAGATGGTCGCCATCAGGATTTGACATGTTCGAATAAGCAGTTGTGATATTCTTCATTGCCGTAACAACATCTTCTGTTACAAGGACTTCTGAATCACCCCAGATAGTTTTTCGCACTTGTTGAATCAAGCCTGCTTGATAAAGTGAGAGGTTAGCAATTTGTTCTTTTGTTAAATTGCTAAGATCGTTGATTACAGTATCGTCAACAGGATAGTTGTTTTCTTTGCTACAATCACGGTTATCCCACCAAGTTTGAACAGCATCGAAGAGCTTATCTTTGTTTGCTTCTGATTTATCTTCATAAAAACTTCGATAAGCACTTGCAACTTCTTCTGGAATTTCAATAGTGCTAAGATTTTCTAAACTTGTTAGTTTATCTTCCAGACGTTTTACAGCTTTGTCTGCTTCTTCTTTTTTAGACTTAGCATCAGCCGCAACAGCTATAGCAGCTGTCAATTCCGTTGAAGTTCTCAATGCTTCATTTTGTTGAGCTGTCAAGGTTACTGTCAATGCTTGGATTTTAGATTTTTTATCAGCATCAGTTTTTTGAGCTTCTTTCAACTTTCTTTCAGTCTCTGCTTCGGCATCTTTTTTCGTTGCCAAATCAGTTTGAGCATTGTCTCGCTCTGAGATGATTTCTTTAGCTCCTGTACCATCAAGTGCTGCTTGAGCATTAATTACAGCAATATTAGTATTCTTGAGTTGCTCTTTAGTCTGTTTAGCCTTAGCTTCAGCATCACTCAAAGTTTTTGAAGTGTCTTCAACAGCTTTAGCTTGAAGTTTTTCATATTTTTCAGCTTCTTCAAGTTTAGCTTTTTTATCAGCATCAGCTTTCTGTGCTTCTTCTAGCTTGCTTTTGGCATTAGCTTCAGCATCCTTTTTAGTTACAAAATCAGTTTGAGCATGATCTCGTTCTGAGATGATTTCCTTAGCTCCTGTACCATCAAGATTTTTTTGAGCAATTTCTACATTGGTTTTAGCATTTGCTACATTAGTTTCTTGAATAGTAATCTCTGTTTGATCACCGTTAACAATTTCAGTTTGTTTGTTAACTTTATCTTGAGCTTTAGCAGTCTCAGCTTGAGCATTCTGAAGTTGAACGTCTTGATTTTCGATTGCTGATTCTGTCTCACTAATATTTTGTTTAGTTTTATCAATTTCAGCAGGAGTGGCCTTGTCTTTGATAATCTGAGCTTCATCAAGACCTTCCTTAGTCATAGCTTCGGTTTTTTCAGCTTTTTCTTCTTCAGTGATGGCTTGCTTAACTACACCTTGTTGAGCGTTTACTGCTTGTACCGCTACACTTTGCTTGTTCTCAGCTTCTTTAAGAGCTTGAATAGTTACTTTAGAACTTAAGGCATCAACTTCTGTTTTTGGGGCTTCTTGTTGATTAGCATTCGCTACAGACGTTAATCCTGTCGCTGCAATCACCGTCGAGACGCTAGCCAATGCCTTAATAGCCTCTTTCTTTTCCATTAACGCTAAAACTCCTTTTATTTTCAATAAATTATACAATTCCTATATTGTAATGTTTACATTATATAACTTAAAAACAACCTTGTAAAGTTGTTTTTAACCTTTTAAGGTGTTATAACCAACCTTTTAAGGTTGTAAAATAAACCTTGCGAGGTGGTTTATGTCAAATCTACAAGAATATATCAGTAAGCGTATTAGAGTCTTACGAATAAAAGAGGGAATGACCCAAGAAATGCTTGAAGAAAAAGCTGAATTGGGGACAAATTACGTTTATAAAATTGAAAATCTAGAACCTAACATTAAAATCAAAACTCTTGAAAAAATTATGAAAGCCTTAGATGTGGATATCCCCACTTTCTTTGATGTCACACTAAAAGAAGAAGATAGCGATTTGGTAAAACTTATTGATAATTTAAAAGCGTTGCCTGCGTATAAACAAAAGAAATTAATCAAAGCTATCAATACTATTATGACTGAAACAAAATAGCAGAACCTTTTTGAACTGAACAACTACTTTAGGTTAAAATATAATTTAAGTAAAAGACTTATCTCTATGCAAGATAGAGATAAGTCTTTTTAGCTTTCTTTATTTATCATTGTGATATACAAATTGATTTTTATTCCATACAAAAGTACATCCTTGTTTCAGAAATTTACAGATTTGTATCTTATCTTCAAAAGTTAATTTCATAATAAAAACACCCCAGAAGTTAGATTTTTCCTGTCTAACTTTTGGGGTGTAGTTCAATATTGGGTTTCGAACCTCCGTAAAGACGCTTCATTGCGACTATTGCCAGTATAGTAACCTACTTTATCGTACGGTTCATACCCTAAAAAGTTGACAACACTGCTTGAAATAGATCATCCATGGCTGTTTCAATAGAAGAAGGGTAAAATTCATCAATATCTTGCTTCTGGGTTAGGAAGTTAAGCAATTATATGGTAAATTGAGTCATAGTAATAAATCTTCTTCTAGTAATGTCTCACAACTCTACAATAACGTATTTATCCCTTTTTGTGTTTATACAACTTATTATATACTACCATTTACCATACTAGTATTTAAAAAATTACGTTTCTTTATTAATAAACTGAGTTTCAACCAATTCTTTATAGAGCTTATTCCTCGATAATAATTCTTGGTGAGTGCCACAGTCATCTACTTCACCTTCACTAATTAGATAAATTGAATCAGCATTCTGAATAGTAGATAATCTATGAGCTATTATTAAGACGGTCTTTCTCCTAGATAAATCTTTAATTAATTGATGAATTTTTGACTCATTTATACTATCCAAATTTGATGTAGTCTCATCCAATAATATTATGTCATTAGGAGAAATTAAAGCTCTAGCTAATGATAACCTCTGTTTTTCACCACCACTCAAAGTGATTCCAGACTCCCCGATTACTCTATCTAGTATTTCTTCAGAGGGAATATCTTGAAAAAGGTTAACTAAATTTAGAGCATGTAAGCAGTCAAGTCTTGAGACATTTTTATTAGCAATTTGTAAGTTCTCTAGTACTGTTCCAGAGAAAATTGAAGCATTTTGTTCTACAAAGGTTATATTCGAACGAAGAACTTTAATAGGCAAATCATAAATATTATTTCCATACAGTTCTATTGTTCCATCATCAAAATCATAAAATCTTTCAATAAGCTCAAATATAGTTGTCTTTCCTGAACCGGATGGTCCAACCAAAGCTGTTACTCCTGGACCATTAACTGAAATATCAATCTTATTTAGAATATTTTTATCAAAATTATCATTATATTTAAAGCTTAATTTTTTAATTTGCAAAATCTGATTTTCTTTTTTCTCAAGAACGTCTAAAGAATTAATATCCTCCTCTATCGGAAGTTCCAAAGCAACTTTAATCCTCGAATAAGCTCCCAATCCCTCATTTATTGATGCTAGTACTCCTCCTAGCATTGCAGCTGGAGTCAGTACTAACATTACGTACATTATAAAGGCGCTTAGACTTCCAATAGATATAACCCCTGTTGCAACTCTAATTGCACCAACTCCAATTATTATTATAAGCATTATTTGTAGTGCTATGTTAGAGAAACCACTTATAATAGATTTAAAAATAGCCACTTTTTTCCCAATCTTTGTCGCACTAGTTACAACACTACTCATTCTTTCAACAAAAACATTTTCCGATAAAAATGCACGAATTGTTCTGACACCTCGCAAAGTCCGCTCTAACTCAGATGATAATTCTCCAACTACTTCTTGTAAATCTTTCGCAATAGGCCTAGTTCTTTTACCAAGTAACAAGCCACATATTAAAAGAGAAAGAACTGCTAGCAGAGATAGACTAAACAATTGAATATCAAGATAAAACATCATAATCAATGCAAATAACATTGTAAATGTTTGTGACACCAATTCTACTATTCCTTGACTTAAAATCCCCCTAAGCTGAGCTGTATCCGTGCTCAATATTGATGCTAAATCCCCAATTTTTCTAGTATCAAATACTTCAATCTTATACTTGATTGATCTATTAACAATTTGAATTCGTAAACTATTCACTAAATTTTCACTAATACTCTCCAATATATACTGCTTAATTGAGTTAAGGATTGCAGATGACAATACTATCATAGAGAATAAAATTACAGTTTTTTTCAAGATGGTATTGTTAATATTGTCAATAATTTTTGAAAGAAGTATTGGTTGAAGAATTGATAATGTCGACGCAATTAGAGCAATAATCAAAGCAATACTTATAGATATTTTATGTGGTTTTAGTAATCTTAAAAATTCCCTGAAAGAGACTTCTGAATGTTGTTGACTATCCATTATTAAACCCCTTTTTTATTTTCAAATAAATCAACAGTAATACCATAACATTCCAAAACAACAATACAATATGACTAGTCGAAAATACTGAAGTTTTGAAACTTTCAGAAATCGCTTCATAATATATATAGGGTGATGTGGCAGGCAATACCCTTTCAATATATGGCAAAACTAGTATTGGGAATATCAATAAAGTAGCTAGTGCTACCATTGAGCTTTTAAAAAATAAGGTTAAATAATAGGCGATAGAAGAACACAAAGTAGTACTCAAAATATAAGAAATTAATACGATCAAGTCAATTCCTTTAATCTCTCCTTTAAAAAGTAAGAATAAAACGATAATCAAAAATGATAGAATTACTTGTAATACACAGTCTATCAACTCTACTATAATTATTTTTTGTGCACTGATATTTTTGTTTCCATTTAATAAGTATATTATTTTAGATTCTGGATTATCTACTTCCGTAGAACCATTTATCAATCCACCTATCATAAATAAATAAGATGCAATTATCAGTATTTGATTCATTGATAACACCACATAATTATCATTGATTTTAAATTTTATTAAACTAAGAATACAAGAAAGCAGAATAAGTGATAACAGACTTAAAATTTGTAGTTTCACCGCATTCAGACTATATTTTTTATAAAAAAGAGCACATACTGTTTCATCCATAATTCTTGTCCCTCTGATTTTTATACCAATCTTTAATATACATCATAATAGTTACTATTGATGCTTGAGACAATAATAACAACAAACCATATACTTCCGAAGTATTGTTATTTTCTACTCTCCCAAATGCAAATGACTTTGCACCTATTAAGGGTAATAAATTTTCAAGTGTTGGAGAGACAACTCTTAGTATGCCTGATAGAGTTATAATAAGAAGACTTACAATAACAATGACAGATGGAATAGGCTTCCTTGTTATTTTTACTAAAAGCATTGAAAGCAATGTCAATGTTATGGAAAAGATAATAATTCTAAACGTTACCTCTAAAATAAGACCTATATTAAGGTAGTCCTGTAATCTTTCATCTAACATCACATAGAGCATTGCACTATTTATTAGAGATAAAATAACAGTAAACGTACTGGCTACAATTATTGCAGAACAAATCTGGCCTGTTAAAACCGTATGCCATTTTGGTGTAAGTAATTTAGTTAATGATTCCTGACCAAATTTGTACTCTGTAGATAGAACCAGTGCAAACAAGATTGGAAAAAATAGAATACTTGATTGATAAGGAGAAGATAATATCGCATCTCTTACTGTTTGAGCCTTCGTTAATTGACTAGTCATATCTTCGAGCTTAACAATCTCTGTATTACCATTTGCTATCGCATTAATTACTTGAATATTTTGAAAGGTAAAGAATATACTGATTCCAATCACAATTACTACACCCATCCAAAAAAGTGGCAAGGACAGGATTTTATATAGTTCACTATGCGTATTTTTCATCAAGTTTACCTCATCTCGTTTCTAACAGATCTAAAATATGCTTCCTCGAAAGATCCATACTCTTCAAGAACATCTTTACTGCTACCATCGATAACGACTTTACCATTAGATAACCCTACAATTTTGTCAACTGTAAGTTCTAATTCATTCATATAGTGACTTGTGATTAGAACAATTTTATCGTCCTTTACAAATTCTCTTAGAAATTCTCTAACCCATCTAATTCCATCTGGATCAAGTCCATTAATCGGCTCATCCAAAATAAGTATTTTAGGATTTGCTAAAATAGCCGTAGCCAACCCCAGTCTTTGTTTCATTCCAAGAGAATAGTCTTTTATCTTTTTATTACCAACATCCTGAAGACCAACGATTTTTAAACATTCTAAACACCTCTGCTTACTTATACCACTAGTTAAAGCAATCCATCTCAAGTGATTATAGGCCGTCCTTGTGGGATTTGGTTGAAAACTATCTAGAAATGTCCCGACATATCTAAAGGGATATTTCCCCAATTCACCATAATTTTTTCCGTCAAAAGTTGCTCTTCCTTCATCTGTAGAAATCAGCCCAAGCAATATTTTTAGTAACGTTGATTTCCCTGACCCATTTGGTCCTATCAACGCTGTCACCTCCCCTTCGTTTGCTGTAAACGAAATTTTTGAAAGAACAATTTTTTCTCTAAAAGCTTTACTAACATTTTCTATTTTAATCATTTACCTTTGTCCTCCTTTTACAAATAGGATTTTTTGAAAGTTAGATAGGTCCATCTCTTCACCGATTGGTATTCCATCGACTTCCACCCATGCATGAGCTATGAAGGGTGATACTTGGAAACCTGAAACCCAATCTGGAGTTCGTCTTGCTATTATTCCCCGTAGCATAACTGCGACTGACCTTTGTAAGCACCCATTACCTGCACACCTAACATTAATTGAATTTATAGACGTACGCCAACTCTCTACCTCCTTCGGAAGAGCCTTTCGAGTATTTTTACTTAGTTTCTCGATAACTTCAGACAATTTCTTAGGAGGTAGTTTAATTAGAAAAAATGAAACATTGGCACAAAATAAAGCTGTTATTTTGTTTTTTACTGACAATTTAGTTCTCTGCTCCATTCTAACTGGTGAACTCATTTAATTTCCTCCAAAACCTTTAACTGCTGTAATTCCTCAATAATTTCTTTATAGTCTTTTATAACCTGATATAACTCCACTGAATAATTGATAGAGACATTTTTGCAAAAATCTTCAAGTGTGACTCCTTTAATTAAGGAAGCTAAAAAATCCGTAGTTAATTTATCAAAATGGTAATACTGAGCATCATTAGAATTCAAAACAATACTACTACCATCTTCTGTTTTGCTAATATTAATATTCGATGACAACTTATATTTCATACTCCCCCTCACTTTCACAATAACCTCTCAACCAAAATTCAATAATTTGAATCCTCATAACATTTTCTAACAGTTCTCCATCCGCACTAAATTTATTGAGCGACTCTAACAGATCAACCCTATCTACAAGTCCTAACTTATAAATCAGACATTCTTCAGAAAATATTTTTTGTAATATCTTCTTACGCTTACTGTATTCTGTAAATGTCGGTTTGCTGTATTCCCCTTTATCTCTTCTCTGAAAGTATTCAAGAGACATAGAGCTTGGACGTATCTCTGCTAACATAGGTTTAGTCACTTTTGCGTTAAATCTTTCGTCAATATTATACTTTAATGCTGATTCTACAATGTCATAATTTGTATACGGACTTAAAAATCTAAAATACTTATCAGTTGGCACCATTGCATTTAAGTCTCGTTGCAAGAGAGTATGACTTTCAATTTCTTCAAGAATTTTATGGATAGATTTATCATCAGAATATGATTCAATATCTTTTTCAGCATAAGAGGTTGCACATCTTGTAATTAAATCTCTTGCTGTTTGGGTTACAAAACTTTCAACTGACAGAGTCGAAATCCATTTAGAACTATACTTAATATCAAAATCAACCTGTTCAACCTCCTGACAAACTAAATTTCTCAAATTGTCAGATAAACTAGTGTTGTCGGTCAATGACTTAAAAAACTTAAAAAGGTTGAATTTATTTAACCTTGCAAAACCGTATAAATTTCTTATGCGATTTGGATAGTTAGAATGATATAAAGACCAAGCCATAGTAGATAACGGACCAAACAGTTCATCACCACCATGACCATTTATATGGGTACTTATATCATTCTCTAGCCCAATTTCAATAATTTTTCTAGCTAAATTTATATAGCGAAACGATTCTGAAGGACCAAATGGAAGTGCATTGTATATCGCTATCGGATCTAAAGTGCTCAAAGTAACTGTGCTACTATACGGCAAAATCACGTGTTCTGCTGAAACATCCCTGCTTGCTCGATTTGACCAGACGACATCACTATCAGCACCATCCTCTGGAGATAGAAAGACTGTATTCAATTCTATTCCTAAATTCTTACAAAAATAACAAAGAGAAGTCGAATCCAAACCACCTGATAAATCTGCACTAATTTTTGGTTGGTTTTCCAGATATTTTCGTAATACACTATTTAAATTTTTACTCAACTCTCCTGCTACTCCAGCAATAGTTTTATTTTCACCATTACTTCTCCAAGGAAATACCTGTTTAACCTGTCCTTCTAAGGATACAAGTATCTTTCGACTGTTTACAAGTTTCACGTTATCCCATGGGGTCAACTCAGTAAATGGATAGACGGTATCAAAGTTTACTATACGTAACGCAAAATACGTTCTATTTAGTTTTTGTTTTGTAAAACTAGCAATTAATTCTGGATAAAATGAAATAAATAATTCTTCATCCTTTTCTAAATAATATATTGGATTATGATTATTAAAATCACCACCGATTACAAAGTGATTCTCTTTTGTGATTGCTACAAAAGATGCATTCTTTTTTAGCTCAAGCAGATTACTCTCTATCATTTCAATGTTTAAGTTTTCTTTAGCCAAAAATCTACCAATGTCTTCAGAATTTTTATGGGGTTTTACTATCATTAATAAATTATCAGCAGTATAGGTTTTAAGTTCTTCTGAAACTACCAGTTCGTCTATCAATGTATCAGTAGTAATGATTTGATTTTTCGATAAAATAACATTAACTTTCATTCATAATTTATGTTTTATACCAATTATATAAATAATAAGCAGAGTTGCTCACCTCCGCTTATTATCTATATTCTATATATTATCCCCAAGGCCAGTGGATAACAATCAACGCACTAAAGCCAAGCAAATCGCGCTCACGTGCTTTACCTGCACCATTTGTCAAAGTACGGTAGTTACCGATTTTTGTAATAGTTGGTTTTTGGTACATAACAGTTTCCTTTCTATTTTTCCATAACAATTTCTGAACAACAGACTGTGTAACTCTGTTAAACCATGAGCAAATTAATTTAACCTACTTCACATGTTGCTATTTCAGAGTCATTTTTTTCTAACTCTAAGAAATTATGTTACAGAATAAATTTTTAAAACTAATAGTGACTATTAGTATAGATGATAAACTATCATCTACATTTTGTATTGTACAAAACAAATATCAAAAAAATATCAGAATTTCTGATTTTCAAGTAAATAATTTTGACCCAATAATCCCTTAGTTCCTTAGTATATGGTATAATACTCTCATAATTTACGAACGTTAGTTTAGGATATCGTATCTAACACTACCACATTCACTTACATTCTGGTGAAAGCTGGTATAAAACGTCTCAACATCATAAAAAATGACTAACTATTGTGACTGGAATCGTATTTGAAACTGGATGAAATATGTAAGGAGAGGGCGCTTATGAAATATAAAATCCTTGTTATAGATGATGATATATCCATCTTAAGGTTGGTTCGAAATGTTTTAGAGAGTAAAAACTTTGTCGTTGACACGCTAACCTCTATTCCAGATATTGATATATGCCATTTTATCGGCTATGATTTAATTATTTTAGACATCATGATGCCGCACAGTGGAATTGAAATTTGTAGGTATATCCGAGAATTTATTTCTGTGCCAATCATATTTCTAACAGCAAAAAATTTGGAAGAAGATGTTGTATGTGGCATACAGTCTGGTGCAGATGACTATATCACAAAGCCATTCAGCATTCCAGAATTAGTAGCAAGAGTACAGATGCATATCCGTAGAGAAGTACGCAATAATAATTCTAATGAGATTCTACAATTCGGACCGATCACAATTAATAAAATTAAAGAAGAACTTAGGGTTGCGGATGTACATGTCCCCACTACAAAAAGAGAGTTCCAATTAATTTTGTTACTCTCCAGCAATCCAAATAAAATATTTTCAAACGAAGAACTGTTTGATTATCTTTACCCTCATGATTCTGAAACACAGGGAAGATCAATTACAGAGTATGTATACCAAGTCAGGCAAAAATTAAAACCTTATGAACTTAATCCTATTAAAACAATCTGGGGAGGTGGATATCAGTGGAGAAGTCTTTAACTTTTAACCAACTGGTTAAGCAAACATATTTTAAGATTTTAAGACAGTTCCTAGTTAATCTTTTTTTATTTTATTTGTTACCGATGTTACTTACTGCATTTACCAATATTACTGAAAAAAATGCAGGGGCATTTACAATTTATTTCAGCACAGCTTCTTGGATTTATATTAGTCTAATTTTACTTTTTAGTATTACTAAAAATATGAGGAATCTTCTAGAAAAGATAAAACAAGAAACAATTATCGTATACAATCAAAGTTTACTGGGCGATACAAATGAAAATAACTCAGCTAAGTTAACCCTGATTGAACTGATTGAAACCCGACAAAAAATTCAAGAAATGCAAGCAACAATAAAAAAAACAATTCAATCTGAAAAGCAGCAAAAACAGGAGTTAATGTTTCAAGTCTCAGCTGCAGCACATGATTTGAAAACACCATTAACAGTTATTCAAGGAAATGCTCAATTTTTACAATCTATGGATATTCCTGGAAATATTGAGCAATGTTTAGAAGATATTGAACTTGCCAGTCAACAACTTAATCTTTACTTTAACCAACTCATAAATTATTCTAAAACATTCTATAATGATACTTCAAATTGGGAGAGTTTGTCTTCAGATTACTTATTTGAATTATTTGAACAAGAAATTAAGTTAATTACTGATAAAAAGGCTGGTATTCAATTTTCAAACAACTTACCAACCTCTATTTATTTAACGCTTAACCTTAACTTATTTCTAAGAGCTATTCTAAATATCATAAATAATGCTATTGACCATTCCCAAAGTAGTTATCCAACAATAAAAGTAAACTACAAATTTATAGATAATCAATTTTACATCTCAATATGGAATAGCGATTCTTCATTTACAGAGAATTTACTCGAAAAATATGGACTACTATTCTATCAAGACAAACAAGCAACAAATTCAGAGCAAAGAAGTAATTTTGGTATCGGATTAGCATTTGTTAAGAGGGTAGCTAAGATTCATGGAGGACAAGTAAATTTGAGTAATTGTAATAACGGTGCTCTTGTCACTATTTGCATACCAGTCTAGGCTATACTTCTCGTACTACTGATTAAATGTAATAAATTTATGACCAACCGTCTAATGTGATAGCGGGTCTCTTTAAGACTACTTTCTTTTATTTTTCTCACCTGTAAACGGATCATATTCCTCAAAAAGACTGAGCTGATCTGCTATCACGTCTTCTTGTAATTGATTACGAATATATTCTTCAATTCGCTTCTGATTTCGCTCAACCGTATCAACATAAAACCCTCGACACCAAAATTTGCGATTCCCATATTTATACTTTAAATTAGCATGTCGATCAAATATCATTAAGCTACTTTTGCCCTTTAAATATCCTATAAATGAGGAAATACTTAGCTTCGGTAGTATACTCACTTACATGTGAATATGATCTGGGCAAGCTTCCGCTTCATGAATTTCAACACCTTTTCTTTCACATAATAATCGTAAGATTTGACCTATACTTGCTTTGTATTTTCCATAAATTATCTGACATTGATATTTGGGCGCGAACACAATATGATAATTACAATTCCATGTAGTATGTGCTAAACTATTATTATCCTGTCTCATCAGGGGTCCTCCTTTTGTATATTAGTTAGTGGTCGGGAAACCTTACCTAATATAACACTTTAGGGGGACTTTTTTGATATATCGCTATACCTCTTTTGGGCTAAGAAGTTAAGTAATTCTGTGGTAAACTGAACCATAGGAATCAATCTCTTTCTAGTAAGGTATTGCAACTCTACTATAACGTGTTTATTCCTTTTTGAGTTTACATAACTTATTTTACACTACCTAAACAAAACGTTTATTACAATAAAACATCGAAAAACTATTTAATCTGATGATAAAAAAATAACCTCAAGTACAGTTTACATGTACATGGAGGTTAGTGCACCTTTTCGATATTAAAAAAATAATCTAGATAATCACAAATTTCATTAGAGGTATTCGCTAATGACTTTTTGATATCAATGACACCTAATAGTTCGAGATGTTCATTAAATATTTTGTTATAATCAATATTCGCTGTCAATAAAATAATTTGTGCATAAACGTTACTCCTCCTAATTTTTTTAACTTTTTTCCATAATTACAATTCTTTGTAAATGTGATAAAATAAAGAGTGTTAGTTGCTGTAGTAATCCTTATAGAATTAAAATGATTGTTAACTTTAACTTTTAACTTATATTTTTTAATATACTTTTTAACAGTTATCAACAACCAAAAGTGCCTCACAATATTGAACATACTTCACCTCCAATTCCTATTTTTATTATAGCTTGGTTATACCATTTAATTTGTCATATATCATAAACGGTTCATTTTTTGTCATTTACAGTAAAAGTATACCGATATAATAGTTTCTAGAACTGTTACGATATACCGGTTTTATGACTACTATCATTACTTAAAAGTTTCCATACTTATATGTGTACTGCATGTTAGGGAAAATTATCTGTATTTGCAAAGAAACATGGATTTTTATTTAGACGTCCTAAAAAAACAAAACAAATATATTTTCATACTGGAAAAAGACTTCAATGTCTTTTACTGCAGTACTAAATATTTTATCGAATGGAGAGTACACTAATTGTTAAATATTTTTATTTTAGAAGACGAATTTTTACAACAATCACGAATAGAGAATGTTATAAAAAATGTTATTGCAAAAAAATCTCTAAAATGTAAAGGACCTGAGATTTTTGGAAAACCTAGCCAGTTACTTGACGCAATTACGGAAAGAGGTTCTCACCAACTTTTCTTTTTAGATATTGAAATTAAAGGAGAAGAAAAAAAGGGGCTAGACATTGCGAAAGAAATTCGAAAAAAAGATCCTAATGCAACAATTGTTTTTGTAACAACACATTCAGAATTTATGCCAGTCACTTTTAAATATAGAGTTGCTGCACTAGATTTTATTGATAAAGCTTTAGATGATGAAGATTTTTATGAACGTGTTCATTTAGCAATTGAATATACCATGGATAAAATGGGTGCCACTATTGCCCAAGATTCTTTTACTTTTGAAACAGCTACGGCCCATGTTCAAGTGCCTTTTAACAATATCTTATTTTTTGAAACGTCTCCAACAATACATAAAGTTATTTTGCATACTAAAGAAGAACGAATGGAGTTCTACGCCAGTATTTCAGAAGTTGAACGAGCTGACGACCGCCTATATCGATGCCATCGTTCATTTATCGTTAATCCTGAAAATATCGTTAAGATCAATAAAGAAGAGAAAATGGTAATGTTTGAAAATAATAATGAATGTCCCATTTCCCGTACGAAATATAAGGGTCTCCTAGAAAAAGTTAAATCTTTGAAAATCTAAGGTGTTTCTATGGATATAGTTATAAATTTATTGCTGTTCTATTCTAAGACATTAGTAGTATTGTTAATGTTTCAACAGGTGAGTAACCAACCAATCAAACCTTTGTGGAATATTATTGGTCCATTTTTGTATGTCCTACTCCTCATCATATGTCCTCCTGTTGGGTACTTTGCTTTCTTTTTTATCTTTATTGCTTATAACATATATCAAAATAAGTATGGTAGTAAAACACTTGATATTTTTTATGGCTTGTACCCCATTATCGTTCAAAGCTTGCTAGGTAGAATGTTAGCATTCTACGTTTTCCCTCTACTAGGAGTCTCTGTCTTCAATGAAGTCAAACTAAGTTGGTATGATATCTTAATTGAATTACTGGTTTTCCCTCTTCATTTACTCATAGTAAAATCTCTTAGGTTAGATTTTGACGAAATAAAAGAAGGTTTCAAGCGTTACTATTTCAAGTATTTATTATTACTGATCAACATCTCTATGTTTGTATATATGCTCTTAGTTTCTATACTTGTTATTTATAGAGACAAATTAGCTGATGCAGATAACTGGAGAGGACATATTAATAACTTTTATATTGTTCTGTTTTTTGTAATGCTACTCTATCTCAATGCAATTTCAAAAGAAAAACTAGAGAAGGAAATTATTGATCAAAAAGATACTCAACTAAATGAACTATCTATCTATAGCCATCATGTTGAATCACTTTATGAGGAAATTAGGAGTTTCCGTCATGACTACATTAATATTTTGACCAGTCTAAAATTAGGAATTGATAATCAAGATATTGAAGCTATTAAAACTGTTTACAATGGCGTACTTAGAGATAGTGCAAACCAATTCTATGATAGTAAGTTTGATATTGCTAAACTTAGTAATATTAAGAATGATGCTATCAAAAGTATTCTTTCCGCTAAATTACTTGAGGCGCAAAATAGGGGAATTTCAATTTCTGTTGAGATTGAAGAACCTGTTAGTAATTTTAGGATAGAATTACTAGATTTCATAACTGTTCTTTCTGTCCTTTGTGATAATGCCATTGAAGCCACCATTAAAGCCACAAGTCCTAGAATGACTGTTGTTTTCATAAATAATGATGATTCATTGGTACTTATCGTTGAAAATAGTATAAAATCAGAAAAAGTGGATGTTAGTCATATTTTTGCTAGGGGGTACTCTAGTAAAGGGGAAGGAAGAGGTCTTGGGTTACATAATGTAAACAGCGTATTAGAAAAATACCCTAAATCTACGATTACCACTCGTAGTGCAAATCATCTCTTTTCTCAAACTATCAGATTTTGTAAGTAAGTATAGATTTTGTAAGGTATCTTTATAGGTATTAAGTGAGGCTCAATAAGGAGTCCACTGAAAAAATAATCTCTATAGTTTAAAAAATATAAAAAGAGGAATCTATCTCACATTTGGGTAGATTCCTCCTTTTGTTTACTTATTTGGTTTTATTAGTGTTATAATCTTCTTCATATTAACTACGAATATAGTCGTTGTCTCTTATAAATCCTTATTAAAAAAATCTAATACCCTCCATATTTGTGTTTAAGTTCCACATTTGGGGCTTCTTTCTTGTAGCGATGTATACCGGAAATCTCATCTGAAATAGGTGTTTATTACTTTTGATGTGAATAGAAGAGGTTTTAGACTCAGCCCCTTCCTTATGGCACCCCAATCTGGTGTGTCATATGTCCATCTGGACACATAAAGAGACTGCATCATTGTTATAGAAAAATTCTACTTTCCAACGAAAGCCTCTTGAAATATCTGGATGTAGATTAATGACTAAAATTTAATTTTTGTTGAATTATTCACTATTAAATTACAGAAATTTTCTTCTTAATTTTCTTAATGGCGACCCCACCATTCCCACCAGTTCCCATTTGCAGTTGATTGATTTTGCATTACTTTCTCTATTCCTTTGATATATAATATTACTTCAATTTTGTTATAAAGTTATTTGATTAACTTTACGAATATAGTATAGCAATCAATAACTAATAATTACGATTTTTATCACATTTGGTATCACAAATGTCATAAACGGTATTATTTAATTCCATATGTTCCTATTACAGTGATGATTTCCTTTAATTTATAAATGTATAGCTGTTTAAGAAGCATTAGTTAGTTCAAGAATTATATAGAAATACTTTTACTTTTGATTGTGATAACCACTAATAGTAAAAATATTAGTTGAATGTGATGAAACTATATGATCAAAAATAATTGGACAACTGGATATTTATGATGTTATTGTTCTATTCTTTTGTTCCTAAATACATCGTCATAAAGAAACTATTTAAATCTCTAACGTTGTGCTGACCCAAAAAAGTTAGACAATTTATTTAGGCAAAGGATTTAGTTCTGTATTGCACAAGACTAAGTCCTTTTCTACCATTTGTCAAGTATATCAAGGTATTTGATGAAAAATAGTTTGAGTTCCATAGTCAAACTAAGGAAATTGTCTTTTTTTGAACTAAAGTTTGTTATGTGTTATGAGGTAATACATTATTCTAATGAGACAATATATAGAGGAAATCGTGTGTGGTTTGGTTGAAGTCACTTGCGATTGTCTTTTCCGTTTCTCATAG
>NZ_LSIW01000010.1:0-208 GCF_001556435.1 Streptococcus sp. CCH5-D3 | reverse complement strand
AACTATGATAAGGTTGTCACAGCCGATGGTCACACATGGCTCTCATACATGACAGTGAGCGGTGCTCGTCGTTATGTTGATATTGCCGCAGCCAAGGCAGAAGGAAGTCAACCAGCCACAAAACCAAGTCTCCCAGAATCAGGTCGTTATACTTTCACAGGTCGTGCGTCAATCAAGGCAGAAGCTAAAGTTTCAAGCCCAGAATTAG
>NZ_LSIW01000001.1:0-578 GCF_001556435.1 Streptococcus sp. CCH5-D3 | reverse complement strand
TTCTCACAAGACATCTAAACTAAAGGAAGTTGATTAATTTCAACTTCCTTTTTAAGCATTTACTTTAATCACATATCAAGAATAAAAGTACAAAATCAAGACTCCAATTTTGTACTTAGTTTAAAAAATAGATCAAAAAAGGTCCTCCCCCAACCTATAGGGAAGAACCTCTTTTTTTGAAGACTAATTTTTTATTTTAACTAACTATTTAGAAGAAGGGAAGGATTCTCTTTGTTATTAGTCTTCTTTCTTACGACGACGGTCCAAAAGACCTAGTCCAAGACCTGTAATCAAGGCTGACAAACCTGTCACCTCTGCAATATGTCCACTTTCTGTTCCTGTCTCTGGTAGAACTGCTTGTTCTTGAGGTTGAGCAACTTGTGGAGTTACTTCTTCAATAACAGTTGGACTTACAGGTTGTTCTGGTTTAACTGGTTGTTCTGGCTCCTCTGGTTTCTTAGGTGTTGGTACCTTAGGTTGTTCTGGAGGAGTTACAGGTTTATCAGGAGTAACCGGAACATAAATGATTGGCGTATCTTCCCCTGGCTTGTCAGGTGTTACAGGTGTTCCTGGTTGGA